>CALPMR020000009.1 GCA_943324725.2 Bordetella parapertussis
GTGCTGTGGAAGGTGTTGTTGGCCGAGGCTCCTTCTGTCCGCGGCTCCATTCAAGAATCGTTGACTCGTTGGGGATGGCTGGACAGGCCCATGCTGAATGGGCTGTCGTTGGAGCGCTGTTGTTGGTGTCCCCAAGGCCCTTTCTGGAGATGTCGCTTATTGTTATCGGCTGACTAGACCGGTGGTTTGAACTGCAAAGAGAAGATCGCAATCGACCTTTAATTTCCTCGAAAGTGACCGTTGCTCTTAATCTTCTTGTCCATGGGCTTAGGCGCGGGCATGCCCAGGAATTCCTGGTAGGCTGCTGCATCAGTCGCCGCCAATCTGGCGGGATTGCATAATGAATTCTCCAGCAGATAGGCGCAGAGGTTGGAGACTGAGCGCCCCTCCTCTTCGGATCGCGTCAGCAGAGCTTCATGGACGTGATGGCTGAGGGTGATCGTGATTCGCTTGGGCTGGCGTTGCAGTATCCGGAGTTTTTCATTCATGGCCGGAGTTTTCCTTGAAGGGGGTTGAAAAGGCGCGGGATATGGGATGAATCCAAGAATCGGGATGGATCGAAGAATGCTGTTGTCGTATCTCTGCTGGGCTATGCCTGTTGGGCTATGGCTGTTGAGCTGCGCCCCTATTCCTCTTTTCTGCATGATAAGCGCTGCATTCTGCAGTCGTGAAATCTTAGTAAAACTATGCTTCGTTCTCGGCGTTGCCGGATGCTGAAGCGGATATGGGTGGCAACGCATTGCTTAATGTGCCCATCGCCCTTGTGTTCTGAACGATATTGCCCTTTACGGAACCATCCCCAACAGGTTTGGCAGCCCTCTATCATTCGATCCGATTGGCTTTCGCTTCTCGCGGGCTCGCACTCAAGCGCTCACGGTTGGCGACGCCATAGAGGTGCCGTGAAGGGTTGGTCGTTGGACTGTAGGTCTGCGCGTTCTTTAAGGAATTGCCGACTCGTTGGGGAGCGCCGGGCAGCCCATACTGATGGGCTGTGGTGGGCATGTTGTTGTCGGTGATCCCGAGACCATTGTGTGCCTGTTGGTTCAGGCTATCGGCTGACCGGGCCAATAGCCTGAACTGCAGAGAGAAGGTTTTGATTGACTCTTAATTCCCTCGAAGGTGACCGTTGCCCTGAACCTTCCTGTCCATGGACTGGGGTACGGGTAAACCCATGAGTTCCTGGTGGATGGGCGCACCGGGTACCGCCAATCTGGCTGGATTGCGCAGTGAATCTTCCAACAGATAGGCGCAGAGGTTGGAGACTGAACGCCCCTCCTCCTCGGATCGCGTCAGCAGAGCCTCATGGACGTGATAGCTGAGGGTGATCGTGATTCGCCTGGGCTGGCGTTGCAGCATCCGGAGTCTTTCATTCATGGCTGGAGTGCTCCTCGAAGGGGGTGAAAGGTGCGGGATGGGCTCAGGGGTGGACCCGTGAATGCTGTGGTCGTACAGCTATTGCGATGCAAGTGTATCCGTGCTTTCTGCATGATACGCGCTGTATTCTGCCGCAGATTTACCTTGACTGGGCGGCGCATCAGGTCCAGTTGCTGGCTGCGCCATTCCCCTTGCATGATTCCGGCAGGCGATGGGTCCGGCTGGAGCTTTGGTGTCTCGGGGCAGACTGTCTTGATCATCTGACGCTGCCGTTGATGAACAGTGGATGCGCTTATAGATGCCGGCGGGTGGGTGCCTGACTCTGCGACGAACCCGCCTCATGGCTTGGGTAAACATCTTTTCCCTCCGCTCTTTAATCCTGCATTTCTTTTCCTGGTCACACTCCCGCGGTTCCCACGGGTAGCCGGCAGCGGACTGATGTGAACTGGGGGCGTGTGGTGCTCTGGCCGGGCCTCGTCCTGTGGGGACGGTGAATTGGTTCTGCTGCTCAATAGGGGTAGCGGTTCCATGGGCAAGTGCTGTTTGAAGCGATTGCATGCATGAACGCAGCCTAAGTTGCTGATCTCGTGACCCAGGAGATGCACGCTTATACCGTAAATCAAATTACAATACGCATTGTCGCTTCAGCAAATCGGCAATATTTTATTTTTTGGTCTCGAATCGTGGCCGCTGGCTCTTCGGTCTGGATCGCTGCGAGGTCAACCCGGTCCGTCGCCGTTCAAGCCACTCGCCCGCCGGATGTTGTGAGCTCAGCCGGGCGGACTCCATATCCAACCGGTTCAGCCCTGGTTGTGGTGCAGCCGTCCTGCTCGGCCCCTTGAAGCGGGCCGCGGGATGATCGGGGCCGAACGCGCGGAGCATCGATGGGCAGTGGCCGGCTGCAGGTCTGGCGGGAGCGAGATCGGCGCCTGGCCGCGGGACTGCTGCTGCTCTGGATCCTGGCCCTGATCCTGGCCCTCACCGGCCTCGGCGGCGTGTCGCTGGTGGACTGGGACGAGGGCATCGTTGCCCGGGTTGCCCTCGAGACCAGCCAGGCAGCCTGGCCCCAGGTGCTCTGGCCCACCTACTGGGGCGAGCCCTATCTGAACAAGCCGCCGCTGATCCACTGGCTGATCGCGGCCGGTATCGATCTCTGGCGTCTGGCCAGTGCGGCGCCCACGCCCACCGATCTGGCTGGGGCCCTGCCACCGGAATGGGTGCTGCGCCTCGGGCCTTCACTGCTGTCGACACTGCTCGTGCCGCTGCTGGGGTTGATCCAGTGGCGTCTGCGGCCCGGCGAGCGCAGCACGGCCCTGGCCACCGCCGCGATCGCCCTCACCCTGATGCCCCTGGCCCGCCATGGCCACCGGGTGATGCTCGACGGCAGCCAGCTGGTGGCGATCGCCCTGCTCTGGTGGGCCCTGCTCGGCCCGATGGGCTCCTGGCGGCGGATTCTCGCTTGGGGTGTGCTGGCGGGCCTGGCTGCTAGTGCCCTGCTGCTGCTCAAGGCCCCCACCGCCCTGCCGGTCCTGGTCTTGGCCCTGGCCTTGAGGGGGCTGGAGCGGGATCTGCGGCCCTGGCAGTGGCTGCTGCTGCTCCTGGCTCTGCTGGTTGGCCTCCTGCCCGGCCTGGCCTGGCATCTGGGTCATTGGTGGCAGCGGGGCGACGGGGCGTTGCAGATGTGGCTGGGCCAGGGCTATGCCCGCATCGGCAGCGCCATTGAGGGCCATCGCGACGGCCCTTTCACCGTGGTTCTGGAGATGCTCGAGGGGGGGTGGCCGTGGCTGCCCCTCTGGCCGTTCGGCCTGGCCCTGGCCTGGCGGGCGCGGCGGCGGCGGGCCGGGCTCTGGTGTCTGGGGCTCACCCTGGCGATGAGCCTGATGGTGCTGCCCCTGCGCACCCAGTTGCCCTGGTACAGCCTGTTGCTCTGGCCGCCCTTCGCCCTGGTCTGTGGGCCGGTGCTGGCCTCGATGCTGGATCAGCGACCTCCGGATGGGGGGGGCAGACTCGGCCTGCTGGCCCGACTGCCGCGCCTGTGGGGCCTGCTCGGCAGCCTGGTTGTCGCCCTGGCCCTGTTGGCGCTGGCGGGAGTTCTGCCGCCGCTGCGTCCCGCCGCTGCCATCGCCCTGGTGTTCGGCAGCGGTTTGATCGCAGGGGCCTGGTTGCTGGGCCGGCCCGATCGCCGCCAACGGCGTCTGGGGGGGCTGGTGATGGTGCTCGGCACCTGGTTGGCTCTGCTGCTGTTGATGGCCAGTCCCCTGTGGCTGTGGGAACTGCATGAACGCTGGCCCGTTCCCCGGCTGGCCGAGCTGCTGGCGGGCCAGGACGCAGAGGAGGTGCGTCTCTGGCAGGAAGAGGAGCGCCCCAGCCTCAATTGGTATGCAGGCCGGCGCCTGCGCGGCGAAGACCATCTGCAGCTGGCTCCTGGGGAGTCGATCCGGCTGCTCAGCCTCAAGCGGCCCCAGGTCGCCGATCTGCAATGCCAGGCTCTCGCCCATCCAGCCCCGCTCACCCTCTATCGCTGCCGACTGGCAGCGGCAGCTGATGCGCCATGAATCAGGCAGAGACAGGATTAGCCGGGTGATTCCGCGGACCGCGGCAGCGAAGCCAATCCCGCTGCCATTTCTGCCGCCATGGGCTCAGCCCTGGGGGGTCTTGCCGTTGATCAGGGCACCCTTGCTGTCCTTGAGTTCTTTCCAGATTGCCCGGATCTGGGCATAGGCCTGCTCCTGGCTGAGTTTGCCGTTGGCTTGCAGGCCCACGATCAACCCCACCCGCTCGGCGAAGGATTCCAGGTTCTGATGGAACAGCAGCCGCTCCGGTGACCAGTTGTTGCCGCGATAACCGGAATGGGCCTCCATCGGCGACCTGACGCCATTTTCATCACTTGCCACGGCAGGCTCAATTGCGTGGGGGCAGGCTAGGTCGCCGTTCCGGGCCACGGGGTTAAGGGCAGGTCAAGCTCGGCTTGGACGGTTGCGGACAACCTTCACCGGAATGGTTGCGAACAACCTCCACTGGAATGGTTGCGGACAACCTTCCCTTAACCCCCGATCGCGGCGGCGGGCGCAGAGTCCATTCAGCAGGGAGATCTTGGCCATGGCACGAGCTGGGAAGGCCCCCGCCGATCCCTGGACCGTCACCAACGGCGAATTCGCTCTGGGGTTGATTCAGAGGGCCAGCAGCCGCCTGGTTGATCTGCAGAGCGAGGTTGTCGCCAATCGGGATCCCGAACCCCTCCATCAGATGCGGGTGGCCATGCGCCGCCTGCGCACAGCCCTGCGCCAATTCGCTCCGGCGCTGGTCTTGCCGGAAGCGGTGCGGGATCAACGCATCGCCCGCGTGGCTCGGCGGCTGGGTCTGGCCCGGGATCTCGATGTCCTGCGGGCCCATCTCGAGGCCAATGTGCTGCCGAAGTTGCCCGAGGGGGAGTGCCAGCAGCTGCAACCAGTGCTGCGACAGCTGCAGCGGGAACGTCACCACAGCCAGGCTCAGGTGGAAAAAACCCTGCGCAGTGGCACATATCTGAACCTGCTGGCCCAGTTGCAGCGCTGGCAGAAAGCGCCCCAGTTCACGGCTCTGGGCCAGAGGCCGCTGCGGCAGTGGCTGATCGAATGGCAGGCCCCCGAATTGGTGACGATTTTTCAGCATCCCGGCTGGTCGGTGCTGGAGCCCGATGGCGCCGTTGAGGACGTCCACGATCTGCGCAAGCGCTGCAAGCACGCCCGTTATGCGCTCGAGAATCTCCTCCCCCAGACGGGCCGCCGCTGCCGCCGCTGGGCCGGCTGCTTCCGGGGGCTCCAGGATCTGCTGGGTGAACTCCATGATCTGGAGGTGCTGCGGCAAGCCATCGACGACCAGCTGCCGGCTGGAAGCCTGGCCGATCTGCCGAGGTTGGCGGCCCTGCTGGAGCAGGACGCTCAGCGCTGCTGGCAGCGCTGGCGCCTGGAGGCGCTGGAGCTGCAGCGGCCCCGGCGGCGGCGTCAGCTCTGGGGAGATCTGCTGTGGGAGTCGGGTCCTGGCGTCATGGTGCCCTGGCGGGTGTCAGGGCTGCTGCCTCGATCGGGCCGGGCGGCTCTGAACCCTTTGGGGCGGATCTTGAGCCGCTCTTAAACAACCCATAACGACTCAGGGGCCGGCCGCAAGCTAACTAGGTATGGCTCCATCCTTGGCATTGCAATGACCTTCGCGAAGAAGGCCCTGATCCTCGGCACCACCGCCGCATTCGGCGGCGGTCTGGCCATCTCTGCGGCAGCTCTGGCCGCCGCCACCATCAATGGTGCCGGGGCCACCTTCCCTGCCCCCTTCTATCAGGCCTCCTTTGTCGGCCTTGCCAAGACGGGCGTCAAGGTCAACTACCAGTCGGTGGGTTCGGGCGCCGGAGTGCGGCAGTTCATCGCCGGCACCGTTGATTTCGGCGCCACCGATGAGCCGATCAAGGCCTCCGATGCGGCCAAGGTCAAGCGCGGTGTGATTCAGTTCCCCGCCTCCGGCGGCACGATCGCCGTGGCTTTCAACAATCCCGGCTGCCCGGCTCTCAAGCTCACCCAGAAGCAGGTGGTCGGCATCTTCCTCGGCCAGATCGATACCTGGGAAGAGCTCCAGTGCGGCAGCGGCCCGATCAAGGTGGTGCACCGTTCGGACGGCTCCGGCACCACTTTCGCCTTCACTAACTCACTCTCGGCATTCTCCTCTGAGTGGAAGAGCAAGGTGGGCGAAGGCAAGAGCGTCAAGTGGCCCGTGGGTGTCGGTGGTAAGGGCAACGAGGGTGTATCCGGCACGATCAGCAACACTCCCGGTTCGATCGGCTATCTCAGCCTTGCCTTCGTGAAGGGCAAGATCAAGGCTGCCTCTGTCCAAAATAAGGCCGGTCGCTTCGTCAAGCCCAACGCCAAGAGCGGTGCCGCCGCCCTGAACAACATCCGACTCGACGGCATGCTGGCCGGTGAAGACGCCAACCCCGCCGGCGAGGCCAGTTACCCCATCTCCACCCTGACCTGGATCCTGGCTTACAAGACCGGCAACGGGGACAAGGCCGAGGCGATTCAGCAGGCGATGGAGCATCTGCTCACCAACAGCAACCAGTTCCGCGCCGAAGTGCTCGGTTTCATCCCCCTCAAGGGATCGATCCTCAGCCAGTCCCGCAACGCCGTCAACAGCATCGGCAAGTAAGCCAAACCTTTGCCGATCGCACCAAGCTGGCCCCCTTCTCCGGGGGCCTTTTTCATGGCTCTTCGGGATGGGGCGCAGCCGGCTCCGGGACGATCCGTTGGCGGCTTCGCCGCGATTCGTTGGCGGCTGCGCCGCGATCCAGCACCACCGAGCGTTGTTCAGTTTGGAGCTGATCGCTGGCAAATCCAGAGGGGATCAGTTCCAGGCCTGGAGGGGCTCTGCGCCTCAGACCGTTCTGTTGATGGGCCTGTCGCTGGCTGCCGCGGCCTTCAGCCAGCCTTGGATCCTTGGCGTCGGGTCCTGAGTCACCGTGACGCTTCCCCACAGACGCCAATGGCAACAGGAATGCCAGGCTGAAGCTGGAGGGCGGCAGCCCTCTCTGCAGTGGTCGGGGCCCACCAGATGGCGCGGATCTGCTGAAACAGCTGCCGCATCGCCTGCCAACCCTCCATCAGGCTCACCAATCCGAAGATCAGCACCCCGATCAGCTGCCTGAGTTGGTTGAGCTGGACCGACTGGATCGTGCTCATTGCGGCCTGCCCCGAGCCATTGGGGACTTCATCCGTCGTGACGGCGCCATCGAGGAGCTCAGCCGCCTCGAAGCCAGCAGTCGTTCGCTCGGCGCCAGCTTTCCAGGCCACGGTGGCCCGCCAATTGGTGCCAAGGGCATCAATGTCCCTGGAAACGGCCCCATGGTGCTGCCTGGCCTGCCGATCAGCCGGTGCTGCCTCGACGTCCGCTGAACGTGTCGCTCCCCTGGAAAGAGGCGCTTCCCGGAGAGCAACTTCCTGATCAACCACTCTCTGATCAGTCATCGCCTGGCAGCGACTCAGCTGGTCATCCGCCGAGCTGCCGTCGGCGTTGGGCGACACAGCTGTGGCGGAAGCAGCCAGCTGAAAATCAGCCGGCTGTGTCTGTTCTGTCCGGGACCCAGCTGTCTGGGGAACAGTTGGATCAGTGCCAGCTGTATGGGCAACAGCTGGCATTGAACTCTGATGGAGCAGGGCCGTGGCGGGTTCCACCGGCACCAGCCAAGGGGCCGGTGGATGCGCTCGCCAATAAGGATCGCGCTGCCAGTCCCTCAGACGCGCGGAGAGGGTGGGATTCATGGCGCCACAGCCCTGGAGACCATTCCTCAGCTCACCACGACGTCGATCACCCGGCCGCCCAGGCGACTGACTCGCTGCAGGGCCTCATTCATGCGGCTGTAGGGCACCCGCAGCACATAGGAAGCGCTGCGCACATAGGCGTTGTCGGCGATGCCGGTGGCCTTGATCGTCACCAGTCTGCCGGCGCTGCTGTTGGTGCCACGCAGGGCCGGCGAGACCCGCAGGGCCTCCTGGCGATGATCCTGGGAGGCGCTGCGCGGTGCCGCCCCGGGGGTTGCACCGCCATAGAGGCCATCCTGGCCGGAGATCGTGGCTCTGAAGGGTCCGTCGGTGCTGATGCCGCTGTAGTCGCGGCGCACGGGCACGTTGCGGATGATCACCGCAGGGGAGGCTCCGCGAACGGCCACCGGTTGGTTCCGGTGCAGCGGGCGGTTGAGGGCGGCCTGGATGCCGCTGCGGTCGCCCTTGACGGAGGCCGAGGCGCCGGCGGCCAGTTGCATCAGCCAGGAAAATTGCCGGCCCTGATGGCCCTTGGAGTAGTCCCAGCCATGCAGGTAGGGCACCACATCCTGACCGAAGCGCTCCTGATATTCAGTGCTGTCGACGTAGGAATCAATTTCGGCTTCCACACCCTGCTGTTGCAGGATCGTGAAGTGATGGAGCATTTCGGCCTTGTTCTGAGGGGCTCGGCCGAGCAGATGCTTGAAGTTGAGCTCGATGAACCGATAGGCGTTGCATTGATCGAAGAAACGGGCGCGATAGAGGCCACTTTTGGCAACGGTTCGCACGAATTCACGCACGCTCAGGGCCCCGTCCTTGAACAGGGATTCGGCGCCACTCAGGCGCTCGTTATCCATCAGGTACTGCTGGCCCAGCACCTGTCTGTAAACCGCCCGGATGATCACGTTCTTGTCGTTGTCGGAAGCATGGGACCAGCTTTCCTTCTGACGATCATTGGCGTAACGCGCAATGCCTAGAGCGGGCGCCTGCACAAGGGTCATGGCGGGGATGGCAAGGGAGGAAGGGGGGTCAGTGGTTCCGGCCAGAGTCCGGATCCCACCGATCACCGTTGAACCGTACGGCGATTTCCCTGACTCACCTGTTGACCTCAAGAAAACTTAGATGGCATCAGCCGCCGGGGCGCCGCTGCCGGCCAAGCAGCGGGATGTGATGATCGCGACCGGCAGTCGGCGGCATTCGCCGTTGGAATGATCTGCTCCCACCATGTCCGGATTCCGTCGTGCTGAACAACGGAGAATCTCTGCTGGCCTCAATCGCCACCTGTCTGCTGCTGCAGGCTTCGATTCTTGGCACCGGTTGGCTGTTTCAGGGCTGGTGCTCCCGTCAGGAACCCTTGCAGGGGCACGACATCAGCTCCGCTCAGCCCTGGCTGGGAGCCGGTCTTGACCAAGCCCGCGGCTTCGAGATCAGCTGAACCCGGCCCCAACCGTTGGCCACCGCTCTGAGCCAGCTGATCTGCAGCCGACAGCCCGACAGCCGCTGGTTCGATCCGCTCTCCGCGCAGCTGATCGGACCAGGTGTGCCATTGCTCGCTGCACGGCAGTGAGCCCCGCTGGCGGCGCTCAGCTCTGGCGCTTGATCTGGTGCTGCAACTGACGGCGCTGATATTCCACCGCCAGGGAGGCCAGATGCTGCTTGGCCTGGTCCTGCAGGGCCGGATCCACCTGCTCCAGCACCAAGCCCTGGGGAACCTGCATCCTCATCACCAGGGCCAGGGCATCAAACAGCCGCACCTGGTCGTTCTGCCAGCCCTGATAGTCGGCGGCGAGGGCCTTGAGCGCCTCTGCCGGCACCTCTCCCTTCTCCACCAGCGGCCGCAGATGTTGCACCTGGGCCAGGCGGGCGGAGGTGACCAGGGCATGGGCGGCCCCGAGGGCGGCGAGGGCATCGGCGGCCTCCCGTTTGAGCAGGGTCATGTCCCTGGCCAGCACGGCCTGCTCCACACTCAGAGGCTCCCGCAGACCAGGGCAGAGGGCGGCTCGATCGGCGACAAAACGAAGGGTCCCTCCGGTCGGGATCACCGAGGGCAGGGGCATCGGGATTGCCGGGTCGGTCTTGACGGCCTCGCGGATCTCGACGGACTCTTCAGCCGCCAGTGCCCCGAGGGCCTTGGCGGCGGCGACAGCCTGGCTGGTGCTGGCTGCTGTGGCTGCAGCGGTAGCTGTGGCTGCAGCGGTAGCTGTGGCGTCGGCCCCAAGGGATGGGGCCGCCTCAAGAGGGGCTGGAGCCAGGCGCTGGATCCAGCTCGACAGATGCTGGTGGAGCCAGAGGCGTAGCTGCTGCAGAGATTGCTTCCTCACCACGTTGAAATCACCCCATCAATCGCCCTCCACTCTGGGGGAGGGCGTGGTTGGGCCGCAGGCGGATATCCCGCGATCGATCGACGGAGAACCGGTGTTCGCTGAGGACAGTGCGCTTCAGGCCCAGGCGGGCAGGCCCGGGACCGGGCCCCAGGTCGACGGGCGGAGCTTGCCGATCAAGCTGGCCCTTGAGCCAGGAGCCCCAGGCGTCCAGCCGTGGTTCAGCCAGAGATTTCAGCCGCCCGGCGCCATGCCCTCCCCCTTGCAGCAGCAGTGGAGGCCGTGGTCATCGCAGCGGCCATCACCGCGGAGGCCGCGGCAACGGCAATCCCATCAGCTGCGGCCCAAGCGGCCCCAGGCCCTGACTGACTCCTGCCCAACGGTGCCCGATTCGGGGCGGGTTCGGCTGGCCAGGAGCCACAGCGAAGAAGGCGCCGGGCCTTCTGTCACCGAGGCCAGAGCGAGGACCGATCCAGGGACGCCGATCGCGACGTAGCCGGGTCGTCTTAGCCAGCTCTTAACCGAATGATGATCCCCCCTTTGCCGGCCCTCCGTCGGCCCTCCATACAGTTTCACGAACCCGTTTGCCCGGCTCTTCATGGTGTACACGCCGTCCCGTGGCGCTGCCGGCAGCGGTGCTTTCCGAGAATTCCTGGAAGCCAGCTACCGCAAGCGCACCCTGGTGCATCTGGCAGCTGGCAGCCAGGTGCCGATGCTGCGCAACAGCATCTGGCTGGTGGTGCGCGGCATGGTCAAGCTCGGTGCGATCACCATCCACGGCGACGATATCTTGCTGGGACTGGCGGGGCCCAGTGAGCCCTTCGGCGAACCACTCACCGATGTGGAGGCCTTCGAATCCCGCACCCTCTGTGACACCGACCTGCTGTGTCTCACCCTGGAGGAAATTTGTTCCGAACCCAGCCTCTCGGTGGCGATGCTGCAGGCGGTGACCAAGCGCTATCGCCAGTCCCAGTCACTGCTGGCCCTGATGGGCCTGCGCCGGGTGGAGGAACGGGTGCGGGGCTTTCTGGAGCTCCTGGCCACCGAATACGGCCAGGCCTGCGACCAGGGGCTGCGGCTGGATCTGCGGCTCACCCACCAGGAAGTGGCCAGCGCCCTGGGCACCACCCGGGTCACGGTGACCCGGGTGATCGGGCTGCTGCGTCAGGAAGGCTGGCTGACGCTCGATGGTCAGCGCCGGCTGGTGATCAGCCATCTGCCCCCGCGGTGATCCCTCTCTTCTGGACGGACCATCTCCCGGTCAACAATGGCGGGATGCAACTCTCCCTGCTGGTCGTTGAAGATGACGACACGATCCGCGAGACGATCCGTGACGCTCTGTCCCTGGAGGGGTTTGCTGTCACGGCCTTCGGCAATGGCCGCGATGCGCTGGAAACTCTCCTACGGGCTCCCGCCGATGGTGGCTTCGCCCTGGTGGTGCTGGATCTGATGCTGCCCGGCCTGGGGGGGCTCGATCTCTGCCGCCAGTTGCGCAGCGCCGGCGATCGCACGCCGATCCTGGTGGTCAGTGTCCGCGACAGCGAGACCGATCGGGTGCTGGGCCTGGAGGTGGGTGCCGATGACTACCTGATCAAGCCCTTCGGCATGCGCGAACTGGTGGCCCGCTGCCGGGCCCTGCTGCGCCGCAGTCAGCCGGCCGCCGAGGCGGGCCCCACGGTGCTGGAACATGCCAACCTGCGCCTCTTCCCGGATGAATGTCGGGTCACCCGCGATGGGTTGGAGGTGAATCTTTCCCCCAAGGAGTACAGGTTGCTGGAGCTGTTCATGCAGCATCCCCGTCGGGTCTGGAGCCGCGACAAATTGCTGGAGCAGGTCTGGGGGATGGATTACTTCGGCGACAGCAAAACCGTCGATGTCCATATCCGCTGGTTGCGCGAAAAACTGGAAGCCAGCCCATCGGCTCCCATCCATCTGATCACCGTGCGGGGCTTCGGCTACCGCTTTGGTTGAGTGGGGTTCCTGCTGGCGGCGCTGGTGGGGCTGGGCCTTGGTTTGTTGTTGCCCCGCCCGCGCCGGCCGGGTGATCGCCCCTTCAGCCGGCTGGAGCGCACCCAGCTGATCCGCTGGCTCAACGCCAGCCCCAGCGGCTGGCTGATCGTCGATCCCGCCGACCAGGTGTTTCTGATCAACCATCGGGCCGAGCGGCTACTGGATGTGCTCGGGGCGGCGCTGCTGCACACGCCGCCGTTGCAGCGGGTCTGCCCGGCACCGGAGCTGGCCCAGTTGATCGGCGATGCCCGCCTGCGCCAACGCACCCAGCGCCTGGAATGGCAGCGCTCCGGTCAGGAGCTGGTGCTGTTTGCCCTGCCCGGCGAAGGGGGCTGGGTGGCGCTGGTGCTGCAGAGTCGTCGCTCACTGGAAGCCCAGCTGGAGCAGCAGGAGCGCTGGGTGAGTGATGTGGCCCACGAGCTCAAGACGCCTCTGACCGCCCTGCTGCTGGTCGGCGACAGCCTGGCCGCCCAGGTCAACAGCGGCAATGCGGTGCTGGTGGAGCGCCTGCAGAAGGAGCTGCTGCGGCTGCAGGAGCTGGTGGGCGACCTGCTGCAGCTGTCCCGCCTGGAGAACACCCTGCCCCGTGATGGCCTGCGGCGCTCCGACATCGACCTGCCCCTGCTGGTGGAGCAGGTGTGGGCCGGGCTGCGGCCCCTGGCGGAGGAGCGCCGGATCCGGCTCGATCTGCAGGTGATCGCCAAGGCCGATGCGCCTGCCCCCACCGCCAGTGACGGCGGCATCCGGATTCAGGGGGACGGTTCGCTGCTGCATCGGGCACTGCTCAACCTGATCGACAACGCTCTGCGCTACAGCCCGGATGAAGGCAGCATCGGAGTGCGGGTTCAACTGACGGACCAGTGGTGTCTGTTGACGGTCAGGGATCAGGGGCCGGGTCTGAGCGAGGAGGACCAGGAACGTCTGTTCGAGCGCTTCTACCGCGGTGATCCCTCCCGGGTGCGCAGTCGGCGCGGCGGCAGTGGCCTCGGCCTGGCGATCGTTCAGCAGATCGCCCTCACCCACGGCGGTCGCGTCCAGGCCGGCAACCATCCCGCCGGGGGAGCCTTGCTGGAGCTGTTGCTACCGGTGGGAGGCTAGGCCGGTCGCTTCGCCCGCCGCTGTTCAGCGCCATGGCCCCATCCGGCTCCGCTCCCGCTGACTCTGAGCCTGCAGCTCAGCTCAGGCCCTGGCGGGCGGCCGAGCGGCTGGACGCCGTGCTGACCCCTGTGATCCCCCAGGTGGGTCGCCTGATGGCCCTCCGGCCGGGATGCCTCTCCCTGGCCCAGGGCATGGTGTCCTGGGGGCCACCACCGCAGGTGCGGCTGGCGCTCCAGCGGGCCCTGGAGTCGGCGGCGGCCGATCCCGACCACGCCGCAGCCCTCGATCGCTATGGACCGGTGTCGGGGGATCCGGCCCTGCTCGCCGCCATCGCCACCGAGCTGGGCGGGCGCTGGGGTCTGGATCTCGATGGCAGCTCCCTGCTGGTGACGGCCGGCAGCAACATGGCCTTCAACGCCCTGGCCCAGGTGATCTGCGATCCGGGCGATGAGGTGATCCTGCCGGCTCCCTATTACTTCAACCACGTGATGGCGGTACAGCTGGCCGGGGGAAGGCCCGTCACGCCCGCGGCCGGCCTGATCCCCGATCCGGCCCTGTTGGCGGCGGCCATCACCCCCCGCACCCGGGCGATCGTGACGATCTCCCCCAACAATCCCAGCGGCGTGGTCCTTCCGCCGGCTGTCCTGGCCGAGATCAATGCCCTGTGTGCCCGCCACGGCCTCTTTCACATCAGCGACGAGGCCTATGCCGTGTTCGTCCATGGCGAGGTGCCCCACTGGAGCCCGGGATCGGTGGCCGGAGCCGGGGCTCACACGATCACGCTGCAATCGCTCTCGAAGTCCCATGGCATGGCCGGCTGGCGCCTTGGCCATGCCGCCGTACCAACGGCCTTGATGGCCGCCCTGGCCAAAGTGCAGGACACCGTTCTGATCTGCCCGCCAAGGCTCGTGCAGCAGGCCGCCATCGCCGCGCTCCACGCCGAGCCGAGCTGGTTGGCCGAGCCGCTCACCGCCCTGCGCCACCGCCGTCGCCAGCTGCTCGCGGCCCTTGAGGCCGCTCAGCACCGGGGCCTGGCCGCCCGCCTGCTGGCCCAGCCCGATGGTGCCTTTTACGCACTGCTGGCGGTGGAGTCATCCCTCAGCGGAGAAGCCCTGATGGAGCGCCTGGTGCTCGACCACGGCGTCGCGGCCCTGCCTGGAGAGAGTTTCGGCCTGGTGAGCGAGCGGGGGCAGGTGGCCCTGCGGCTCAGTTACGGCCTGCTCGATGAGGCCACCCTGGCGCAGGCTCTGGAGCGCCTGGTTGCAGGGGTGATGGCCCTCTCGCAGGCCTGAGCTTCAAGGCAACGGAGCCATGGCGATCGTCTCTACTGATCGAGACAGTGATCAAGAGAGAACCCCAGGCCAGTCCATTCCTCGGGGTGGGGTTGTGATGCCGAGATCGATGGAATGACAACCATGGGCACAGCCATCGCCTCAACCGGATGACGGTCGAGCATTAGAGCTTGTTGGCGCCTGGCTCGACATGGCCCCGCAGGGGTGCGCGCCAGATCCACAGGGTCTGGCCCTCGGGCCAGAGCAGCAGCAGTCGCTCCTCCATCACCAGCGCCATCGGCTCGTCGGCGTTCAGGCCATCCACACCGGCCTCAGCCAGGGGCAGGCGCCGAAGTTCAACGCCCTCGCTGGCCGCGGCCTGGCCCAACACGGAGGACGGAATCACGGTGGCGCCTTTCCAGAGTCGCCGCCAGCCGGCGGCCCGCTCCCCGTCAGGGCGCTGCAGTTCAAGCTCAGAAGGATGGTCTGAATCGCTGGGTTTCAGGGGCTCATCGATGGCTCTGCGTCCCTGCAGGCGCCGGATCAAAGCCAGGGCGGCATCGGCGCCGCTAGGCCTCAGGTCACGGGCGTTCTCCTGGCTCCTTCCCACGGAATTGAAGGAACCCCGGCTGAGGAGAGAGGCCTTGGGGCCCTGGCTTCTGCTGGCCGGCCGGAAGCGGGACGGGGGGCTGGACGTCTGGGCTCCGAGCCGGCCAGGTGGCTTCAGGTCGGGGGGCGCCGGCGGCAGGCCGTTGAGCGGCAGGCCGCTGAGTGGTGGCAGGCTCAGCCCCGTCAGGTTGCCAGGTCCGGGTAGCGCCGCGCTTTGCAGCGTCTCTTCCAGTGGTTGGCGGCGGCTGAACAGCAGCAGTTCGGGGCTGTCGTCCGCCACCAGTTGGGGCTGGGCTGGCTCGGGCTGCCGCTGGGCCCTCAACAGGCGGTAGGAGAGCGCCAGCAGATGCAGCGCCACCGCGGCCAGCAGGGCGATCAGCAGGGGTGGGCGCAGCCCCCGCAGCGGCCCCAGCCCGAACGGCGCTGGGAGGGTCCGGACTGTGGGCCATTTCAGCTCGCCAGGCCATTTCGCGCTCAGGCGCCCCAGAGCTTTCATGGCAGTTGTAGCTCCAGGGGCAGCGGACTGGTGTTCAACCGTGCCAGCAGTTGCTGCACCGTCCCCCAGGGCACCTGGGGATCGCTCACCAGTCGCAGCCGCAGATCGCTGCGCCCGGCGGCGAGGCGCTGCAGCAGCGCGTTCAGCTCCTGGGGAGCCACGGCATGGTTCCACAGCCGCAGCTGCCCGCGGCTATCCAGGCGCAACAGGATCACCCCGGCGCTGGCGGGGCGCTGGGCGAGGCGTTGGGGGATCAGTGTCAGGGCCAGGCTGGCCACCACCAGAGCAGCGCCCATCAGGCCCAGAGCAAGCCCGTCGATCGCGCCGGGCAGGCCCGAGGTCGCACGGGGTCGGCTGGCCTGGTCGGGGGGGAAGGCGGGGATCATGGCTTTGATGGCGGCGGCTGTTCCAGCAGCACCGGCCCGGATCCCAGCGAGCGCAACCAGCGCAACGAGCTGGAGATTTCCCCGAGCGGCAGGGCCGCCGAAGGCAGATAGTGCACCGCCGCCCTGCTGCCTTCGTGGCGCAGCAGGGCGGCGAGCCGCCCGCTTTCGATCGCCTGGCCACCCAGATACCAGTGCTGGCCAGGGGCCTGAACCAGCCATAGCGAGGCCGCCCCCTGGACGCTGCTCAGGGGCCGCGGCCGCGGCAGTCGCTCGTGGGCGATCTCCGGCAGCGCGGCCACGGCCCCGCAGATCAGCAGGGTGAGTCCCACCAGACATTGCAGCGCCAGGCTCATGGCTGGGCCGACTGCCGTTGCCGGGCCAGCTGCCTGTGCAGCTGGCCGATCTGCCAGTGCCGCAGTCCCTGGTTGAGGGCCAGGCCGGTGCTGGCCACCAGGCTGATGATCAGGCCCAGGGCCGTGCTCATCAACACCTGGCCGTAGCCCTGCAAGCTGGCTCCGGCGGGCAGGACGAGCTGGGATCCCAGGCTGGAGAGCACCTGCATCAGGCCGATCACCGTGCCGATCAGTCCCAGCAGGGGGGCGATCAGGAGGGCGGCCTGCAGCAGCGGCTCCCCGAAGCACATCTCCAGATCCCAGTCCTCGAGCTGATCGCGGGCCTCGCTGGGGCCGCTTTCCAGCAGCCGCCTCCAGCGTTGCCGGTGGGACTGGCGCTGGCGCCACCACTGCAGCCACCAGCGGCAGCGGTCAAAACACACCGTCAGCACAGCGATCGACACGATCAGCAGCAAGAGGCCGATCGGGCCGCTCACCCCGGGAATCAGTCCATGGGAGGCGCTGTTCAAGGGCGATCGCGCCTGAGCGAGCTGGCTTAGATGCTATGGGTTCGGAGGCCTGCGGGCCTGTGTCGCCATCGCTTGACAGCCTGGAGTTCCTGGCATTTCTTCTGTCGCTGACTAGGGTGCCGGCAGGATTGCTCCCACTCCTGCGTCCCCCCGTGACCCGATGAGCTCGATCTATACCGACAACAGCCTCAGCATCGGCCGCACGCCTCTGGTGCAACTCAATCGGGTGACCGAAGGCTGCGGGGCGCGGGTGCTGGCCAAGATTGAGGGGCGCAACCCGGCCTACTCCGTCAAATGCCGCATCGGCGCGGCGATGATCTGGCAGGCGGAGAAGGATGGCCTGCTGGGCCCTGGCAAGGAGCTGATCGAGCCCACCAGCGGCAACACCGGCATTGCCCTGGCCTTCGTGGCGGCGGCCCGGGGTCTTCCGGTCACGCTGACCATGCCCGAGACGATGAGCCTGGAGCGGCGCAAGCTGCTCACCGCCTACGGGGCCCAGCTGGTGCTCACCGAAGGACGGCTGGGTATGAGCGGCGCGATCGCCGCCGCCCGGGAGCTGGCTGATTCCGATCCGAAGCGCTACGTGCTGCTGCAGCAGTTCATGAATCCAGCCAATCCCCGCATCCATCACGACACCACCGGCCCTGAAATCTGGCAGGACACGGAGGGACAAGTGGATGTGCTGGTGTCGGGGGTGGGCACCGGCGGCACGATCACCGGCGTCAGCCGCTACATCAAGACCACCCTGGGCCAACCCCTCGTGTCCGTGGCGGTGGAACCGACCAACAGCCCGGTGATCCGCCAGACGATCAGCGGCGAAGCGCTCAAGCCTGGCCCCCACAAAATCCAGGGCATCGGCGCCGGCTTCGTGCCCCAGAACCTCGATCTGACCCTGCTGGATCGGGTTGAGAGCGCCAGCGATGAGGAGGCCGTGACGATGGCCAGGCGCCTGATGAAGGAGGAGGGCATCCTGGCCGGCATCTCCTGCGGTGCCGCCGCCGCCGTGGCCGTGCGCCTCGCCCGCGAGGAGAGCTACCGCGGCAAGACGATCGTCGTGGTGCTGCCCGATTCCGGTGAGCGCTATCTGAGTTCGGTGCTGTTTGAGGGGGTCTTCAATGAGCGCGGGCTGGCCGCTGTGTGAGAGACGGGGGGCGCTGGTTGGAGCAGGTCTGGTCTGCCGTCGGGCTGTTCAGCCTGTCAGCAGCTGATGACCCGGTGATCGGCGATACAGATGGGGCCGCATGACTGATCTGACATGGGTGAAGAAACCAGTGGATCCCCATGGCCAGCTACACGATCAGCCTCAAGGACGGTGTCAGTTTCAGCTGCGCTGATGACACTTACATCCTCGATGCCGCCGAGGAACAGGGGATTGACTTGCCCTATTCCTGCCGCGCCGGAGCCTGCAGCACCTGTGCCGGCAAGATTCTGTCCGGCAGTGTGGATCAATCGGATCAGAGTTTCCTCGACGATGATCAGATCGCCGAAGGTTTTGCTTTGCTCTGTGTCAGTTATCCCACGTCTGACTGCACCATTCAGGCTGAGGTGGAAGACGAACTCTGAGGTTCAGTTCGGCATGGTCACGAACTCCTCGGCCACCGAGGGGTGCAGGGCCATGGTGCGATCGAAGTCGGCCTTGGTGGCCCCCATGCCCAGGGTGATGGCCGCCATCTGAATGATCTCAGCGCTGTGTTCGCCCACCATGTGGACGCCGAGAATCCGGCCGCTCTCGGCCTCGGTGATCAATTTGAGCAGCACCTTCTCGCCCCGCTGTGGCAGGGCCTGGGCCATGGAACGGAACCGGGCCCGGTGCACCTTCACCGCTTCGCTGCCATAGCGCTCCAGGGCCTCTTCCTCCGTCAGTCCCACGGAGGCCAGTTCAGGCTGGGTGAACACGGCACTGGCCACGAGGCTGTAATCCACCTGCCGCGGCCGGTTGCCGTAGACGCTGTCGGCGAAGGCCCTGCCCTCATCCACCGCCACCGGCGTCAGGTTGATCCGGTCGGTGACATCGCCCAGGGCGTGAATGTGGGGCACGTTGGTGCGCAGCTCAGCATCCACGGCGATGCGGCCGCCCTGCTGCTCAATGCCGGCTGCCTCCAGGTCAAGGCCTTCCAGCAAGGGCCGGCGACCGGTGGCCAGCAACACACCTCCGCCGCTGAACACCTCGCCGGTTTCGGTTCTCAGCCGCAGGTCACCGGGCTCACCTTCAATCGCCGCCGGGCTCTGGCCGAAGCGGATGTCGATGCCGGCAGCCTCCATGCCCTCCTGAACCGCCCTGGAGGCTTCGCGGTCGAAGCCCCGCAACAGGTGATCGCCCCGCACCAGCTGGGTGACGGCCACCCCCAGGCCGCTCAGAATCCCGGCGAACTCACAGGCGATGTACCCGGCTCCCACCACCACCACGTTCTCGGGGAAGGTTGCCAGCTCGAACAGGTCGTCACTGACCCAGCCCAGCTCCGCCCCCGGGATGGCCGGACGCTGGGGGCGGCCGCCGACGGCGATCAGGATGCGCTCGCCCTGGAGGTGTCTGGTCTGGCCGCCGCGCTCTGTGATCAGCAGCCGGTGGGGAGTTTCAAAGCTTCCCCAGCCATGGATCAGCTGCACCCCGGCTTTTGTCAGCGAAGCCGTGTGGAGTTGGTTGAGGCGATCCACCTCGGCGCGCACGTTGGCCAGCAACAGCGAGGGATCACAGCGCCAATGGGCCCCGTCACCCTCCAGAATCCAGCCGTAGCTGGCGGCATCGGCCAACTGCTGGCCGCAGGCCGAGCCATACACCAACAGTTTCTTGGGAACGCAGCCGCGGATCACACAGGTGCCGCCGACGCGGTCCCCCTCCAGGATCGCCACCTTGGCGCCATGGGAGGCGGCCCGCTTGGCGGCGGCCAGGCCCCCTGAGCCGGCGCCGATCACGATCAGATCGAAGCTGTCATCCATGGCGTGCGTACGGGCGGCGTGAGACGGGAGGGCGCAGAAAACAGCAGGCGTGGGCGGAGAACAGCCTGCGCCGGGAGCGCAGTGCTGATTGTGCTCCCTCTTCGTGCCCGAACGAGGCTCCACGGTCGATCTCCGTTTGAGGCATCGCCGCTGGGCAACCCGCTCTGGACAGGCGAGAGGAACGATCAGGCCCAGGAGGGCAGCAGCCGCATCAGTCTGTGGGGCGAGCTCAGCACCAACAAGAGCTTGAAGTCCTCCGCCCCGGGGAGGACTTCAAGCTCTTGGCTTTCGCTGGATGTGGGCGTCCTGGATCTGGCTTCCTTTGCAGTGAGCAGATTCAGTCGGGCCCCGAGGCTGTCCGGGTGTGTCGTCACCAGAAAAAAAGCCTCCCAGGAAACCTGGGAGGCGGGTAGCAGGGCTGTAGGTCTTCGTTGTCGATGACAAGCCCTTCAAAGGGGACCCGTTCAGAGGGCGATTTCGCCGCTCTCGCCGGTGCGGATGCGGATTGTGTCTTCCACTGGGGTGACAAAGATCTTGCCATCGCCGATCTCACCGGTGCGGGCGGCCTTGGTGATCGCCTCAATCGCCGGCTTGACCTTGTCGTCGATGACGACGACAACAATTTTTGATTTGGGCAGGAAATCCACGGTGAACTCGTTGCCGCGATAGCGCTCAACCTGTCCCTTCTGGCGGCCGAAGCCACGGGCATCGGAGACAGTCATGCCGATGATTTCAAGGGCCACAAGGGCTGTCTTGACCGCGTCGACCTTGGAGGGTCGAACCAAAGCTGTGATCATTTTCATTGTGTTCAGCCTCAGTTGGTCATGGGATCGTAGGCCTCTTCTCCGTGGCAGACAAAGTCAAGACCACGCTCTTCATCCTCAGGGGTGACGCGCAGACCGACCGTAGCCTTGACGATCAGCAGGATGATCGTGGTGCCAATAGCCACGAATCCATAGGTGACCAATACGGCTTTGAGTTGAACAATGAACAGGCCAAAGTTCCCGCTTTCTTCCAGAATTTTTGCCGAAACCGGGAAGTAATCAGCAGGAACCATTTCCTTGACTGCCAGGGCCCCTGTCAGCAGAGCACCGATGGTGCCGCCGACGCCGTGAACCGAGAACGCATCCAACGATTCATCGAGAGTCGATTTAGCGCTACCACCCGAGCCACCAGCTCCGGAAAACTGCACGGCGATGTAGCAACCAGCAGCCACCACAGCACCAATCAGAACCGAAGAACCAACCGAGACAAAACCAGCAGCTGGGGTGATACCAACCAGACCAGCCACTGCACCGGTGGCCGCACCCACGGCTGTGGGCTTGCCATCCCTGAACCACTCAATCAGACACCAGGTGAGCAGGGCAGCCGAGGCTGATGTCGAGGTGGTGATGAAGGAAAGGCCAGCGCCTTTCGCGGCGAAGTAACTGGCGCCGTTGAAGCCGAACCAGCCAAACCAGAGCAGACCGGCGCCCAACAGGATGTAGGGCACGTTGTGAGGTGGGCGCACGCTTTCCGGATAGCCGGTGCGGGGGCCAACGATGGCCGCCGAGACCAGTGCAGCCACACCAGAAGCGATGTGGACCACGGTGCCACCGGCAAAGTCAATGGCGCCGATGCCGAGAGGGCCGAGGAAACCGCCACCCCAGACCATGTGGGCCAACGGGCAATAGATGAAGATGCTCCAGAGCAGGCAGAACCAGAACCAGGCCTTGAAGTTGATGCGCTCCACCAGGGCGCCGGAAATCAGCGCCGGCGTGATGATCGCGAACATGCCCTGGAAGAGGGCAAAGGACGTGGCCGAAATCGAGAAGCCATCGGCGAGGGGCTGGTCACCCAGCGGACCGCCGACCCCGTTGAGCCACATGGCCTCAAGGCCACCGATGAAGGGGCTCTTGAAGCCCACTCCGAACGACAGGCTGTAGCCGATCACGACCCAGAGGACGCCGATCAGCCCCATCAGGAAGAAGCTCATCATCATCGTGTTGAGCACGTTCTTGGCGCGGGTGAAGCCGCCGTAGAAGAACGCCAGACCTGGGGTCATCAACAAGACCAGGGCTGCGCCCATCAGCATCAGCAGGGTATCGGCGCCATCGGTGGGCACCTTCTGCAGAGCGGCATGGGCGGAGCCGGCCATCAGCGGCAGCAGGCCGGCGCCGGCGGCCAGCAGGATCAGGGCGTAGTAGCGCAGCTGGGTGTCCTGGACACCCGCCAGCACCTTGAGGCGGAAGCGATCGAAGGTTGTCTCAACGGACGGTGGTCCGTCAGACAGGAAGGTCGGTGGCATGAGGGGGAAAACCTCTCAAGAGTTCACTTGGCTACGTTGCGCCCCAACGGGGGGCTTGCTCTGTAACAAGGGAAACATTTTCGCCCATCGCCCCGGGATCCTGACCTGGTGCTGTTTTCGCAACCCCAGCGGCATTCGACAACCGGCTGAAGCGAATCAGCTGGTTACTGGCCTGAATCAGCCAGTAGTCCTGTGACTGAAGCTATGCATCGAATCGGTGGGCTAGTAGGTGTTCGTCTGTAAGGCTGGCTGCAGATTGTCCTGGGAGCCTGTTGTGTGCCGTATCACCACAAGGTGAGGCTTCGTGATCGAGGGAAATCGTTGCAGGGATTCGCTGAGTTCTTCTGCAGTCCATTGAATTTGAGCTTTCCGCTGGAGGTGCGATGGCGTCAGTGTCAGGCCAAGTTGCGATTTTAAACTCCTCAACATGAACCACTGAAAATATTTCCTGGTTCTGATGCTCGGAGCCTGGTTTGGCTCTGTGAAGCAAGCAGGCTTGCCGGTGCTGTCCCGGCAGCCTTTCCCCCAGTAATGTCCCGCACCGGTTGGGCCCAGGTCCATCCCACACCCATGGGGGCCAGGCCTGTCCCTGCGCTGGAGGACGGCATGCCGGCCCCAGCCCATTCCCGCTTGCGCCAGGATTGCTGCCGATCAACGTGGCCTTCCGCCTTGCAGAGCCATCAGCCACCTGAGCCCCTCAGCTTTGAGGCCCTGGAACGGTTGGCGGCGCCGGAACCTGACCTGGTCCATGGCCCCACCACCGCCCGGGCGCTGCTGCGGCTGTTCGGCCACTCGGAGCAGGCGGTGCGCGTCACCCTCTACCGCGATCACCACGCCTGGTGTCCCTATTGCCAGAAGGTGTGGCTGTGGCTGGAGGAGCGGCGCATTCCCTATCGCATCCGCAAGGTGACGATGTTCTGCTACGGCGAAAAGGAACGCTGGTTCACCCGGCTGGTTCCCTCCGGCATGTTGCCGGCGCTGGAGCTGGACGGTCGCCTGATCACCGAGAGCGATCGCATTCTGGAGGCCCTGGAGCGGGCCTTCGGCAGCCTTGGACCCGCCATGCAGGAGCCGCGGGTGATGCAGCTGCGGCAGCTGGAGCGCCTGCTGTTCAGGGCCTGGTGCCAGTGGCTGTGCGTGCCTGGCCTGGGCGAAGCAGCAGAGCAGCGTGCCAGGGAGAACTTCGATCGCTATGCAGCGGCGATGGACGAGGCGATCGAGACGGGGCCGGGTCCTTTTCTGCTGGGGGATCTGAGCAGTGCCGATGTGGTGTTCGTGCCCTATGTGGAACGGATGAATGCCAGCCTGGCCTACGAGAAGGGTTATCTGCTGCGCCGCCAACATCGGGGGATCGATCAGTGGCTCACCGCCCTGGAGCAGCGGCCGACCTACCTGGGCACCCAGAGCGATTTCCACACTCACGCCCACGACCTGCCGCCTCAGATGGGGGGCTGCCATCCCAACGGCTGTGTTGAGCAACGGCTCCTGGCCGACCGCATCGACCAGGGCCCCTGGCCGATCGTGGCCGGCGACCAGCCGGATCCGGAAACCAGCCAGGTCGAACCAGCGGACGCCGCAGCCCTGGCCCTGGCCAGGGTTCTGAAGCATCGCTCCACTCTGTTGCAGCGCAACCCCCTGGGGCAGCACTTTGCGCTGCCGCTGCGCTGCGCCCTCACCGCCCTGATCCATGGCTGCCCCTGCCCGCCACCGGCGGGGTCAGCCCCGGCACTGCGCTACTTGCGCGATCGCATCAGTGTGCCCCGGGACATGCCCCTGCATGCGGCTCGCCGTCTGCGAGCTGCGCTGGAGGCCACCGCCTGCCTGGATCCGGAGGCGGCCGCAGACCAGGGACCACCCCTGCCTCGCCAGCATCGGCGCGATCAGGATCCGCTGCCGTTCCTGAGCCAGCAGCCCGCTGGAACTGCGGCCACGATTTCGGCCTGAACCGGCAGCAGAACGGCCCTAATCTGCAGGAAACGGTGCGGCTGGGCTGACCATGAATCGATCCCCCTGGGCGTTGACCACGGTCGCTGCTCTGGTGGCGGGCTCGCTTGCCGTCACGGCTGCTGCCGGCCTGGCACCGGCTCGCTCCATGGAGTTGCGTGGCTCCACCTACTTCGTCAAGGCTCCGTGGAAAGCCGAGCTGATCACCTATTACGACAACACCGGTGATCCATCGGCGCTGTACTACCTCACCATCAGCCTCGATCCCCAGGCCGGCGCTTCGCTCGGGCGGCTCACGATCCAGCAGACCCGAGGTGCCGACTGGAATTTCCCCTTTGCGCCCGAGCGCACCCGTGCCTTTCTGGGGCGTCCGCGCCGGGAGGGGACAGCCATCCCGGTTCAGGCCACCTTTGCGCAGCGGGAGCGGCTGATCACCGTCGATTTCCCGGAGCCGCTGGCTCCGGGCAGCACGGTCACCGTCGAGCTCAAACCCTGGTACAACCCGGTCACGTCGGACACCTATCTGTTTCAGGTCACGGCCTGGCCGGCAGGTCCCCAGCCGGTGGCCAGCCCCATCGGTCCGGCCACCCTGCGGATCTACGACCGTTTCCCCTGGTGAGCTCAGGGCCAGAGGGCCCGTTCAACTGGCCTGGTTAGCTGGCCAACGGTGATGGGGAAAACGGATCACCTTCAAACCCGCAGTTCAGTGGTGCCAACCGTCAGGATGGCTTGACCCCAGAGATGAATGACGATGCAGGCTCGGTGGAACGGTCAGGTGCTGGCCAGCAGCGATGACATCGTCACGGTCGAGGGCAATGCCTATTTCCCAGTTGATTCGCTGGATCCCAGTCTGTTCAGGGCCTCGGATCACCGCACCGTCTGCGGCTGGAAAGGGGAGGCCCACTACTACGACGTGCTGGCCGGCGGCCAGGTCAATGCCAATGCCGCCTGGTTTTACCCGGAACCCAAGCAAGCAGCCGAGCAGATCAAGGGGCGGGTGGCGTTCTGGAAGGGCGTTCAGGTGAGCTGAAGGATCAGCTGCAGGCCCACCCACCAGCCTGGCCAGGCGCCTGAGATGGGACCAGTAGCAGCAGATGGTTGGTCCAGCACTGGTCGGTTTTGCGAAGCCGGCCAGCCATGCACAAGCCAGGGTCGGGAACCCGGCTCTCGGTGATCCCCGCAGGGTTGGATGGCCTGGGAAGTGGTCTCAGCGAGATGTCCGTCCTCAAGGCTCGCTCAGACCTTGAATGGACTCGAAACCTTCAGACATTGAATATAATCCTGATCAGTATCAGGCCAGAGTGATGCTGTTAGCCCTCGGTTTTGGGCTCACCTGTATGCCTGGCCGCGAAATCATTGAGATTGGTTTGCTTCATTGCTTTGGAATCCAGCCAATTGCCGGGCTACTGGCTTGAGCGAGGTGAACAGGAGGGAGGACAGATGATGACTGAGGCGAAGCCTGGAGGCCTCAGCCAGTCGTCCGCCTGGTGCTCAGACTCCCGGATGGCGCAACGTGCGCCATTCACCGCTGGCGGTGCTGACCTCAACGCCAATGCCCACAGGGGTTTGGTCGGCACCCACATGCTCATCCCACCAGCTCTGGGCTTCAGCCCAGGCCGCATCCAGGGAGTCGTAGAGGTCATCGAGCACAGGATGGGGGGCACCCTGCTGATCGACAAGCCGGAAGCGACGGCTGATCGGGCTGGAGGCGGAACGCAGCGAACTGGCCGCGATGGTCGTGGCCCGGCTGGAGCCAGCGGTGGCGGGGTAGGAAACGGACACGACGGAACAGCCTCTCAATGGGGGAATCATGGCCCCTGTGCCAGATCCTGACTGTCACTGTTGCGACATTGGTGGCTGGTCCTGGGGCGGTCAGCCCCAGGACCGGCTTGACCCGGCAGACTGCTTCCCTGATTGGCCTCCCGGCCGCCGGTCTCAGCGATGCCAAGGGTCTGCTGGCTGCCGTTTGAAGTCGATCAGTGTTTCAATCCCAGGCAACCAGTGGATGAACTGAAATATAAAAGCTGATTCGGAGCCTTTTGTACAGGTGTGAGGCTGGATGGAGCAGTTGAAAAGTGTGGCTTCAAGCTGGCTTGAAATTGAGAGAGAGTAAACCTGTGGCGCCATGTTGCTGCACCTGATCGGATGGCTCATGTCGAGACGCCAACGATTCTATGATCATAGTAAAACTTGTCCCTAAGCAGATAGGTTGCCATCCATTTCCGCGATCCTGGCCATCAGATCCAGCTTGAATTGCCGGAAGTTGTATCAGGCCTTGCAGGTCTGATGACCCTTCATGGCCTTCGCCTCGGCGAGGGCCTGTTCGGCCCTCAGCATCAGCTCAATGGCTTCCTCCTTGGCCTGGTCAGCCACCGTGAAGGCGGTAGCAAGCCCAATACTGCAGCCCAGGAACGGTCCTGGAGCCACGGGGTGGGCGATTCGCAGATCCAGCACCGCCTGCCTCAGCTCTTCGGCAACCACCTGCAGCTGGCCTTCGTGCACGCCAGCTAACAACAGTCCGAAAGCATCCGAGCCGATGCGGGCAAGCACCCCGGCTTCGGAAGTCAACCGTCCGGCCAGCAGGCGTGAAACGGCCAGCAGGACGTCATCGGCACAGAAATGACCGAAGACAGCATTGTAATCGCCGAAACCATCGAGGTCGAGCAATAGCAAACTAAGAGGAATGGAAGTTTGCTCAATTCTGCAAAAGGCTATCTCCAACTGCTCTTCAAATCGACGACGATTGATCAGGCCCGTAAGCGGATCGCGGGACTGCCAATTCCCCCCTCCGAAGTGACGGGTTGCCTTCAGCAGCTGTGCCAAGGGATTGATCAGACGGTACAGACCACGCAGTTGACTGGCCTGGAAGCCTTCACGATGACGGGTGGCGATGGTGATCACAATCCGGTGAGAACCTTGCAAAGGGAAGGGATAGGCCAGATAGTCGCTGAAGTGATCACGATGTAGATCTGCCAGCAGTGGGAAGTCCATCTCGTCGGCTGACAGTTGCTGTAATCTCACCCGTCTTGGAGACTCAGTGCTGCAA
>CALPMR020000010.1 GCA_943324725.2 Bordetella parapertussis
GTGGCCCTGCCGGAACTGCCGCGCCGAGCGCACATCGATGATCAGCGCCGAGCCCACAACAGCGCTGGGGCCAGGGCGCCGGGTCTGCTGGCAGGGCAGGGCGGCAACACTGAGGCCGGTCTCCTCGAAGGCGGAGATTCCGACGGCTGGATCAGCACCTGAGCCTGAAGAGGTTGCGTTGGACGACCTTGAGCTGAAAGAAGCAGACTGGACCATGACAGCGAACTCTGAGAGCTCCATCGTGCGCCGTCTCAGATTTATCTACGGTATTTCGGGTGACAAACAGGGGTATTGACGGGTTGCGGCGTGTTTTCTAGGTCGGGATCGCCAATAAAAACAGGCTCCGCCTTGTGGCGAAGCCCGCAGGGTTACCCATCGTCGATGGCGTGCTCCGATCAGGCTGGGGACGGCACCGCTTCGGCCAGGTGCTGGTGCAACACCTCGCCGCGCCGCAGCAGCACCGCCTCCCCCACCTGCAATCTCAACCAGGTTTCGTCGGTGGTCAGCGGTTCGGTGCTGATCATTGAGACCACATCCTGGGGGCCGGCCAGCTGGGCGAAATCGACGCTGAGATCGTCGTCGGCGAGGGTGGCGGTGCGGAAGGGGGCGCGGCGGGTGAGCCGGTGCAGCTTGGTGCCGGCATAGGCGAACAGCCAGCGGCCATTGCTGATCAGGCAGTTGAAGATGCCGCGGCCGGCCAGGACGTCGGCAGCCTGCACCAGTTCAATGAAGATCGCCTTGTCGTCATCGGGCGTCAGCCGCCCCGCCGTCCGGGCGCTTTCCAGCTGCTGCAGCAGCCAGCAGAAGGCAGCCTCGCTGTCGGTGCTGCCCTCGGGCCGGAACTCAGCCGCCAGCTCGAAGCTGCCCTCCAGATCGCCGTTGTGGGCGAAGATCCATTCCTGCCCCTGCCAGCGCCGGTGGAACGGATGGCAATTCTCCAGGGCCACCACGCCGCGGGTGGCCTTGCGGATGTGGGCGATCGAGCAGTGGGCCTTGAGATCGAGGGCCGCCACTTCCGCCGCGATCGGCGAGAAGGCCGCCGGGCCATCCTCCCGGTAGATGCGCACGCCGCAGCCATCGGGATCAAAGCTGGCCAGGCCCCAGCCATCGGCGTGATCGCCGGTGGCGCCCCCCCGACGGGTCAACCCGTGGAAGGAGAAACGCATGTCGGTGGGGGTGTTGGCGCAGAGGGCCAGCAGTTCACACATCGGACGGGGTTTCAGCGGGTGGCGGCGAACAGCTGATCCCAGAGTCCGCCCTTGCTGAAGAAGGTGGCATTGATCTTCGCCCAGCCACCGAAGGCGGCGGCGCTGTACAGCCTGGCCACCGGGGCGAATTGATCCTTGACCTGGGCCCAGACAGCGGGGTTGACGGGGCGGAAGCCCTCCTCCGCGAAGATCTTCTGGGCCTGCGGACCGCTGAGATAGGCGGCCAGGGCCTCGGCGGCCTTGCGGGTGCCGCGGCGATCGACATTGCGATCGATCACGGCCACCGGCCCTTCAATGCGGATGTTCGGCGATGGCACCACGAACGGGCTCTCCAGCAGCCCCTCCCGCTTGGCCAGGATCGCCTCGTTTTCGTAGGTGAGCAGCACATCCCCCTGACCGCGCTTGAGGAACAGGTCGGCGGCCTCGCGCGAATCCTTGGGCAGGTTGTCCACCTTGCGGTAGACGCTGCTGACGAAAGCCTTGGCCTGGGCCTCGCTGCCGCCGCTCTGGGTCACCGAACCCCAGAGGCCGAGGAAATTCCAGCGGGCACCACCGGAGGTCTTGGGGTTGGCGGTGATCATCGCCAGGTCGGGCTTGGCCAGATCGGACCAGGACTTGACGCCCCTGGGATTGCCCTTGCGGGGCACCAGCACCACCACCGATTCGGTGATGATCCCTTGGTGCGGCAAGCGCTGTTGCCAACCCGGTCTCACCAACTGGGCCTCCTCCAATTTCTGCACGTCACCGCCCAGGGCCAGGGTGGCCACATCGGCTTCGATGCCATCGATGATGGCGCGGGTCTGGACGCCGGAGGGGCCATAGCTGGCGCGAACGGTGAGATCCTGGCCGGTCTTCGCTTTCCAATCCGCCTCGAACTGGGGCAGGATCCGGTCATACGGTGCCTTGGTGACGGCATAGCTGACCAGTAACAGTTCCCGCGGGCCCCCCGCGGATCCGTTCCTGCCAGCCGAGCCGCCGCTGGGGGACGGGGCGCAACCGCCCAGCAGCCCCCCACAGAGCAGGACAGCCAGCAAGGATGGGCTCAGGCGGCGAGGGACCACCACAACGGCTTTAACCACGCAAAGTCGATT
Source organism: Bordetella parapertussis (assembly GCA_943324725.2). GTDB lineage: Bacteria > Cyanobacteriota > Cyanobacteriia > PCC-6307 > Cyanobiaceae > Cyanobium. The sequence continues at coordinate 2,300 of CALPMR020000010.1, forward strand.
GACAACTTGTCTTTATCCTAGCCCTGTGCTGGTCGGGGCTGGTCTTGGTGTTGGGGTGGCGGCTGCTTGTGCCGGCGGGCCAGGGGTTGAGGCCGGTGCCGGAGGCCTGGTCCCGAGGGGCCCGGCGCTCAGCTGAGGCGCTGACGCCACGGGCCCTGTCACTGCTGCTGCAGGCTCAGCGGCTCTGGGAGAAGATCTGATCCCAGAGGCCGCCCTTGTCGAAGAACTTCTTCGACACGGCCTTCCAGCCGCCCAGATCCACCACCTTGAAGGTCTGGACCTCGGGGAACTTGCCAGCCGCATAGGCCTTGCCCGCGGGCGTGACCGGGCGGAAGCCCTCATCGACGAAGATCTTCTGGGCCGTGGGGCTGAACAGATATTTGGCGAAGGCCTCGGCCACCTTGCGGCTGCCGTGCCTGTCGACGTTCTGATCCACCACCGCAATCGGACCTTCGATCAGGATGTTGGGACTCGGCACCTTGTAGGGAGTCGTCCACTCGCCGGTCTTCCTGGCCAGGATCGCCTCGTTCTCGTAGTTGAGCAGCACGTCTCCCTTGCGACGCTTGACGAAGGTGTCGGTGGCTTCGCGGGCATCCTTGGGAAGCACGTCTACGTTGCGGTAGACGTTGGTGATGAAGCTCTTCGCCTTGGCTTCCGTGCCGCCGGTCTGGGTCACCGAGCCCCAGAGGCCGAGGAAGTTCCAGCGGGCGCCACCGGAGGTCTTGGGGTTGGCGGTGATCACGTCGACGGATTTGTTGTCGAGGTCATTCCAGCCGTTGATCTTCTTGGGATTGCCGGGCCGGGTGAAGATCGCCACCACCGAGTTGGTGATGATCGAGCGGTACAGGAATTCGCCTTCCCAACCCTTTTTGATCAGTCCCTTGGCCTCCAGTTTCTGAACGTCGGCCCCCAGGGCCAGGCCGACCACATCGGCTTCCAGGCCATCGAGCACGGCCCGGGTCTGGCTGCCGGAGCCGCCGTAGCTGGTTTTCACATCGATGCTCTGGCCCGTTTTCTGCTTCCAGTCCGCCTCGAACTTCGGAATGATGCGGTCATAGGCGGACTTGGTGACGGCGTAGCTGACCAGCAGGATGGACTGGGGGGCGCCCTGGGCAACGGCCTGCTGGGGCGCCAGGGCCTGGACGCTGAACAGGGCGACCGGGGCGGTGGCGAGGCCTGCCAGTACCAGAGCGGCTGCAGTGCGCCCGCCGGGACGAGAAGAAACAAAAACCACGGTTAGCCGATTGGGGTACTCGCCAAACTTATGCAGCGCCCTGGGGGCCGGTCGTATTCCCAACTACATCGATGGGGATCCGGTTTTCTCTTCCGCTCGAGGCGGTGCGACTGCCACAATCCACGCATTGCTGCCGGGGAACTCCGTGGCCTTCAGCGCCAAGACCGAATACGGGATCGTCTCCCTGGTTGAGCTGGCGGCCATCTACGAGCAGGGCGGTGTGCTGCAGGTGGCGGAGATCGCCCATCGCCAGAGCATCCCCGATCGCTACCTGGAGCAGATGCTCACCAGCCTGCGCCGCGCCCGCATCCTGCGCAGCATCCGCGGTCCGAAGGGGGGGTATCAGCTGGCCCGGCCGCCGGCCGAAATCACGATTGCCGACGTGGTGGGCTGCCTGGAGGGGGAAGCGGCCGCCAGGGCCGCCGCCTCGCGCGACACCCCGGAGTTCGACGTGCTTTCGGCCCTGCAGGAGCGCCTGGATCAGGCCCGCGCCGAGATCCTCCTGGGCACCAGCCTGCAGGATCTGCTCGAGCAGCGGGATCAGCGGGCCCAGGCCCAGGCGATGTACTTCATCTGAAGCGACAGCGGCGAGCCCGGTGTCCGCTGAGTCGGCGGTCGCCACCAGCCGCCGCCGCTCTCCTGAGCTGGCCAGCAACGGCGCCATCAGCTGCGCTGCCTGCCCGCAGCGCCAAGTGCTGCAGCGTCCTGCCCGATGCTCAAGAAGCCCGGCTCCGCCCTGTCCAGCGCGATGGAGCGGCGGGACAGGGCGGAGCTGCGATTGCCAGGCCGGGCCTGGAGCCGAGCCGAGCGGCCTACTAAGAACACTTGGCCGATGGGAATTGCGTGCTACGGTTTTGGGACCTTGTGCGGGGCCTCCCATGCCCGGTTCACGCCCGAACTCCAGTTGTCGTCCGGTCGCCGGCTGTTCTCGGCAGAACGGCTGTTCTCGGCAGAAGGGCTGTTGTTGGCAGAGCGGCTGTTGTTGGCAGGTCAGCCGTTTTCAGCCGTTGAGCTGTCGCCGAATGCCCACCGCCAGCGCTGCGCTGGCTGCTCAGTCCCTCTCCATGACCAACGACGTCCCGCCTCGCTTTGATCACCATGACCACCTCCCGCCAGCCACAGACACTCCGCCTGACGCTGCTGCCCAATGATGTGCTGCCTGAAGGGCTGAACTGGAAGATCCAGGACGGCTACATCCGCTCGGCCGCCTGGGACGAAGAAGGCGAATCGATCACCCTCGGCCTCTGGGGCCCCGGCGACTGGGTGACCAGCGCCTATTCCTCCTTGCATCCGGTGGAAATCCAGTGCCTCTCCACCGTGGTGGTCGAGCAGTACCACCCCAGCGAAGTTGAGATCGTCGACTTTCTGCGCCATCAGATTCGCAACACCGAAGAGATTTTTCAGATCAACCGCATCCGCAGCGCCGAACATCGCCTGCTGATGCTGCTGCGCTGGATCGGCACCCGCTTCGGCCAGGTGAGCAGCAAGGGCTACCGCCTGTCGCTCAAGGACATGAACCTCACCCACAAATCCCTGGCTGATATCTGCGGCCTGACCCGGGTGACGGTGACCAAGAATCTCAATCGCTACAAAGCCCTGGGGCTGCTGCAAAGGGTCAGTGAAGCTGACCTGCTGATTCCGATTGAGCCTCTGGTCGCTGGATTCTGAAGCCTCGCCGTCCTGAGGCCCTGCTGATCCCAGGCATTGTTGCTTACTCACTGTCCTCCATCCTTCGCTTTCGTATCCGCCATGGCCGCCCAGTACGTTCGTTCCCGCCTTGCTCAGCCCCATCTGCAGCGCTATACGCTGGTGTTCAGGAATGGTGAGCTCCTGCGCCATCAGGACCCACTCGCCGTTGCCCAGTATCAGCAGGATGCTCGCCTGGCCTGCGTCCAGATTGAAGCCTATCCCGATTGATGTTGCTTCGGGTTCTGATGGATTCAGTCTGAGGTTGATTAAAGCTGAGATTAGTTCAGGTTGAGATTAATTCAGCTCGAGAATGAGATGTGGTCTTGCTGATTCATCGTCTGACCCCTCCTGGTGAGGGGTCTTTTTTGTGGGGCTGGATGCCAGGCTGTCAGCCGGGGCAATAGCGCATCGTTGTCAGCCTCACGATCGGAGCCTGGCGGCTGAATCAGGCTTCGTGGCCGGATTCAAGACTTCTGAAGATCGGCCAGAGTGGTGGAGGCCAGCTCCTGGGACCAGCGCTGCGCCACCTGCTGCAACCAGATCTCAGCTTCGCCAGCCCCCAGCCGGCTTTCCAGCTCAGCCTCGCCATCTTGACTGGAGCCTGCCAGGGATCGATGGAGCGTCAGCAGATTCACCTGGGTGAGATCGCAGCTGAGCCGATAACCGCCGTGCTTGCCCTTCTGGCTTTCCACCAGTCCGAGTTTGCGCAATTCCCTGAGCACAACGGAGAGATAGTGCTGGGACAGGTTGAATTGGCTGGCAATCGTGCTGGCCTGCCTGAGGCCCTGGCTGCGGGCAAGCTCCATCAAGCTGATCAGTGCGTAGCGAAACGTGGTGGAAAACACGGGATATCCTGCATGGCTCCCCGAACCGAGCCGACCTGAATCGATCGACCCGGTCTGGATGGGAAAAGCGTAGCACCGCTATTCCGCTCGGCCTACCGTTCTTTGCCGGATCGGCTGGCGGGTTCGTGGCTGATTGGTCCTGTTGTCGCTGTGACGCGCCAGGGTGATCGTGGGCCACTGTTGGGCCACTGTTGAGCCACTGTTGGAGCTTGGTTCACGGTTTGGCGCCGCCTGATGCCGTTACAGTCTTTGTCTATAAATTCCCAGGTTCATTCTGTTCTGATTTTGTCACTATCTGCAAGCTCACTCTCGTGCTGAGCAGCTGCAGTCTCCTGGATTTTACTCCAGTCAATCAGTGTCAAAGCGGCGTGGCTGTCGCGCCGCTTTGACTCTCTCAGGCCGAGTCCGGCAGCGAAGCTCAGGCCCTCCAGGATTTCAGGCCTCGGCGCTGGGACAGCAGCGCCAGGTTGGCGCCGACCTGGCTGGCTTGGCGGCCAGGCAGCCAGCCGAGATCCGGCGCCGTCCCGAACCTGAGCCAGGTCTCGAGGATGTCGGCGCTGTTGAACTGCCCGCAGCCATCACGCCAGGCCTGAAGTCGGCCCAGGGGATCAAGGCTGGGGCTCTCGGGGGCGGCGCCGAGGATGCCGGTGAGGGCGTCGATGCACGGCAGGTTGGCCAGATCGAAGTGGAACGGCCGAACCCGGTGCTGCTCCGGCAGCTCGGGCTGCTCGTCACCCATCTTGGCCATCAGCAGCTCGGCGGCCTGGCCCAGTTCGGTCACGGTGGTGGTCACCTTGTGGGAGATGCCGCTGGTGTAGGCGTGGGAACCTCGCACCGTGTAGGTCGTTCCAGAGAGAGTGATGCTGCCGGTGGATGTCTTACCGTCGCCCCAGTTGATGATGGCTTTGAAGGCACCAGTGGCCTCAATGCCGCCGGCATGGCTGAAGCTGGCCACGACCAGATTGTTGTTATTTCGGGTCGTGATCGTTTTCGGCGCCGAGACGACAATCGCCGGTTCACTCACCGTGGTGGACACCGTGGCGCTGTTATTGGCCGGGTTGCCGTCGCTGGAGCTGGAGCTGACGGAGGTGGCGTTGCTGACCGTTCCCTCCTCAATCGCCCGGGCCTTGAGCACGAGGTTCACGGTTCCGCCGGCAGCGATCGTGCCCAGGTTGAAGGTGATCACGTTGCCCGAGCGACTGAAACTGCCCTGGCTGGTGGTGGCGGAGACATAGAGCAGGTTGCTGTCCAGGGTGTCCTTCAGCACAACGCCCGTGGCCGCCTTGCTGGCGTCGTTGTTGCTCACCTTGACCGTGTAGGTGATGGTGTCGCCTTCATTGGCGCTGAGGACGCCAGCGACGTTGCTGACCGCCACATCGCCGGCCGGTAACCCTCCGACGATCGACGCTGTGGCGGTGGCGCTGTTGTTGGCGCTGTTGGGATCGCTGCTGGCGCTGCCGGAGCTCACCGAGGCGGTGTCACTGAACGACAAGCCCGTGACCAGGGAGGCTGAGGCGGTCACCACCAGCGTGAAGCTGTCGGAGCTGCCGGAGGCGATGGCGGCGCTGGCCGTTTCGGTGATCGTGGCGCCGGACTGGCCGAGGCTGAAGACGTCACTGCCGCTGATCTGGGTCATCGAGACCAGGGTGGAGCCGCTGGGCAGGAGGTCGCTGAGCACCACACCGCTGGCGGCATTGGGCCCGTTGTTGTTGAGGGTGACGGTGTAAGAAGCATTCTGGCCGGCGGTGACCGTGGCCGGGCCGGTGACGCTGACCGCCAGATCGGCGGGGTTGCTGGGGCCGTTGGGCCGGAAGTTGACGATTCCGGTACCCCAATTGGCGGTGGCCTGGGTGTTGGCGTATTCGTTGGCTGCCCAGAAACTGCCATCCACCGGATCCACATTGATGCCGCTGAGATCACCAGCCCGGTGGCCGGAACTGGTGGCGAAATCGGTGTAGTTGGCCTGCCCCTGGGCACTGGGGACGATCACGGCGGTTTGCATCGTGCCGAGGGGATCGCTGGCCACTCGCCCCGTCACCCACATCGACATGTAATCCGTACTGGTGTCGGTGCCGGAGCGCACGTAGCTCATGCCGATGGCACTGGCAGGATTGATGTCAATCCCGGGATAGGTGAGATAGGTGTTGTTGCCGGCGCTAAGACGCCCCTGCTGCTGCAAGGAGGGTGTGCCGCCGGCCAGGTTGATCGCATACCACTGGACCACGTCCTGGGTGGAGGAAACACCGACCGAATGGGCTGCCACCAGGGTGTTATTGGCTGAGGCGCACTTGTCGATCCGGGCATCGATGTTCTGGGTCAGGGTCACACCGTTGGGACTCTTCGGCGCCACCGGGGCGGAATACGGTGTGACGGCCAGATTGGTGTAGGTTTAGGTCGGTGTTGTGCTCAGCTCCCCCTGCATACGCACGACATCCACGGATTGATTGTCTCCATGTTCGGTCACGAACCACATCGGATCGCCGGTGATGGAGTCGTGCATGGTGGTGGGCCGCAGCGAAAAATCGGCCAGGTCGTTGCGTGCCACCAGGGGCGAAGTCACCGCATTGGCCAGATCGGAGGCCTGCATTGAAACAATCTGGACGTGCCCACCCCCCGAGCTGACGGGGAACATGTTGAGTGTGAAGACAAAGGCGTCAGCGTTATAACCGAAGTTGCCAGGATAGTCGGCGTCAAATCCAGTCTCAGTGGTGTTGATCTTGTAGAACTTCCAGTCTGCCGCCGTCAGTGAAGTTGGATTATTGGTTCTGGAGACAGCCAGATCGAAGGAGCTCAGGTGGGTGCTGAAATTGACATCCTGATCGCCGATGATGTAGCGGCTGTTCAGTTCGTCGTAGCAAACGATCGGATCGGAGAGTCCAGAGCCTGAATCGGTGCGGCTCAGGCCCCCAGTGCTGAAGAAAAAGTGCGACAGATTGTCTGTCAGGGCTGTGGCGCCGGTGTCTTTGGGCAAATACAGCCCAATCGCCTGATTGACCGTCTCCACATAGCCGAAGGGGCCGGCTGCGCCACACGTATCCGGTGGTACATAGCCGCCGCTGCTGTTGAACGACAGTCCCGTGTAACCGTTGCCATTGTTGTTGAGGAGTTCAAGCATGGCGGGTTGAGGTGATGGGACGCTTTCAGGGGCTCGACCGAGTGGGCTGGAGCGGGTGGCTTGCTGCTGGTTGGCAGAAAAAGCCCAGAAAGTCAGCGCAACCGCCTCAACTTTGCAGGGATCAGGTGATTCAGATCTTGATAACAGGCTGGCATGGAACCGGCGCCATACCCCCCTCTGGGGCGTGGCGGCAAACCATACGTAAACCGGGCTGGTGATCAGTGCCGGCCCCCGGCGCCGGCCCGTTCAGATGCTGTAGTCCGGCACAAAGGTGCGCACCTGGCGGCTGATCACATGCAACTCGTCGCCCGCCTTGATCTCGCTGTAGTTGATCTGCTCCCTCGGGAACTGGGCCACCAGCACCTCGCCGCTGTCGAGTTGCAGCTCGGCCTGCAGATCGCGGCCCATGTGGGTCAGGCGTTTGAGCCGGGCGGGCACGGAGCCATCTCTGGGGGTGGCATGGACCTCGACATCGTGGGGGCGAATGAAAATCTGGCCGTCGCCCTGGGCGGCATCGCCGGCCGGGCCGCCGGCGGCCAGCCCGGGCCGGGGCAGGGGCATGGCTCCCTGGGGCAGCACGTTCACCGCCCCGACGAAGCTCATCACGAACGGCGTGGCGGGCTGGTCGTAGATCTCGGCCGGGGAGCCGATCTGTTCGATCCGGCCCTCGTTCATCACGACGATGCGATCGGCCACCTCCATGGCCTCCTCCTGGTCATGGGTGACGATCACGGTGGTGACGTGCATCTCGCTGTGCAGATTGCGCAGCCAGGCCCGCAGCTCCTTGCGCACCTTGGCATCGAGGGCGCTGAAGGGTTCATCGAGCAGCAGCACCCGCGGTTGAACCGCCAGGGCCCTGGCCAGGGCGACCCGCTGGCGCTGGCCACCGGAGAGCTGGGAGGGATAGCGGCCGCCATAGCCCTGCAGTTGCACAAGTTCGAGCAGCTCGTCCACCCGGCGGCGGATGGCCTCCTTCTTCCAGCGCCGCAGCTCGAGGCCGAAGGCCACGTTCTGGCGCACGGTTCGGTGCTTGAACAGGGCGAAGTGCTGAAACACAAAGCCCACCTGCCGGTCCTGCACGGAGCGCTCGGTGGCCTCCTCGCCGGTGATCCAGATGCGGCCGCTGTCGCTGTCCTCAAGGCCGGCGATCAGGCGCAGCAGGGTGCTCTTGCCCGAACCCGAGGGGCCCAGCAGCGCCACCAGGGAGCCGGTCTCCACGTCGACGCTGACATTGTCGACGGCGCGGAAGTCACCGAAATTCTTGCTGACGTTGGCGACGCGGATACCCATCGGCTCTGATCGTTTGACCCATTCTGATCACCGGCATGAATCGCTCGCCGGTCACCGGCATTAAATACGGAAGGACGCTGTGGAACCGGCCAATATGCCGTATCCTGATGGTACCGTCAGGCTTCCAGCTCGCGTTCTGCCATGGCCGTTGCACAGCCTCGCCTGCCGGGTCGGTTCCAGTTGCGCTTGCCCAGTTGGCCGTGGCGTTTCACCTGGGCCTACCTGGTGCTGGTGCTGTTCCTGCCCCTGGCCGGCATGTTGCTCAGGGCCGCCGGCGTCGGTCCCCAGGCCTTCTGGGAGATGGCCACCACCCCGGAAGCCCTCGCCGCCTACAGGGTGAGTTTCGGTGTGGCGGCTCTGGCCAGCCTCGTCAATGGCGTCTTCGGCCTGCTGGTGGCCTGGGCCCTGATCCGCAGCCGCTTCCGCGGCCAGCGTCTGCTCGATTCCCTGATCGACCTGCCCTTCGCCCTGCCCACCGCCGTGGCGGGCCTGGCTCTGTCGTTCGTCTATGGACCGGAGGGCTGGCTGGGCAAGCCGCTGATGCAGCTCTTCGGCCTCAAGGTGTCCTTCACCGTGGTCGGGGTGGGCGTGGCGATGGTGTTCATCTCCCTGCCCTTCGTGGTGCGCACCGTCGAGCCGGTGCTGCGTTCCCTCGAGAAGGAGCAGGAGGAGGCCTCCTGGTGCCTGGGGGCCAGTCCGATGCAGACCTTCTTCCGGGTGGTGCTGCCCCAGCTGATGCCCGCCATCCTCGGCGGCGTGGCCCAGGGCTATAGCCGGGCTGTGGGGGAGTACGGCTCAGTGGTGATGATTTCCAGCAACGTTCCCTTCCGCGATCTGATCACCCCCACCCTGATCGTGCAGAAGCTGGAGGAATACGACTTCGAGGCCGCCACCGTGATCGGCAGCGTCATGCTGATCTTTTCGCTGATCAGCCTGCTGCTGATCAATCTGCTGCAGGTCTGGGGGCAGCGTTACCAGGGCTCCGAGGCCAACAACTAAGGCCCACCAGCGTCGTTCACCTGATCAGCGGCCGCTGTGCCGCCGGCACGTTCAGAAGGGTTGAGCCGCCGGTCTCGGCCAGTCCTGCCCTTCTGCATCCACCTCAGCTTTCAGCCAACCGCAGCCTTCTCTCCACGTCAGCCATGGCCTTCACGATCCCGCCGCTACGCGACATCAAGCCCCCCCGCTGGGTGAAGCCGTCGTTCAACTTCAGCGATGGCAATTGGCTGCCCGAGCTGATTCCGATCGTCGCCTGCCTCTATGTGGGTGTGGTGATTCTGGTGCCGGCCCTGGCGGTGGTGGTGCAGGCCTTCGCCAAGGGGTGGGTGGTCTTCCTGGCCAATTTCCAGTCCGAGGAGCTGCTCTCGGCGCTGAAGCTCACCTTGATCGTCACCGCCATCGCCGTGCCCTGCAACACCGTGTTCGGCCTGGCGGCGGCCACGGCGATCGCCCGGCGGCGCTTCCGCGGCAAGGCCCTGCTGCTCAGCATCATCGATCTGCCGTTCTCGATCTCACCGGTGGTGGTCGGTCTGATGCTGGTGTTGCTCTACAGCCCCAGCCACGGCCTGCTGGCGCCGGTGATCAACAGTCTCGGCTGGAAGATCATCTTTTCCTGGCCGGGCATTGTGCTGGCCACGATCATCGTCACCTTCCCGTTCATGGCCCGGGAGGTGATTCCGCTGCTGGAGGAGGAGGGTTGGGAGCAGGAGGAGGCCGCCAAGACCCTCGGGGCCACCGACTGGCAGGTGTTCTGGAAGGTCACCCTGCCCTCGGTGCGCTGGGCGGCGCTCTACGGCCTGATCCTCACCACGGCCCGGGCCCTGGGTGAGTTCGGTGCCGTCTCGGTGGTCAGCGGCAACATCCGCGGCGAAACCCAGACCCTGCCGCTGTTTGTCGAAGATGCCTACAAGCAGTATCAGACCGAGCTCGCCTTCGGGGCGGCGATGGTGCTCGGCGGGGTGGCGATCGTGTCGCTGCTGCTGAAATTGCTGGTCGAGCAATTGATGGAGCACGATAAAAAAATGGCCCGACTCGATCAGGAAGGCTGAAGGGCCCGGAGGGCTTGCTGCTGACAGCCCCGGGCTCAGCTAGGGCCGGCGGATCGCCAGCGCTCTGCCGGCGATCCAGGTGCGCTGCCGGGCGATCCAGTCGCCCCGGCCGGCTTTGATGCAGTCCGCATTCAGCCCTATCGAGGTTCTGGTGCCGTGATGTCCTGGCCCCATTGGCGCCCGACGAACCGCATGGTCCCGACGCCGATCGGCTGAGGCGGGACTGGTCTGAATGTCATGCCTGACAAGACGCTTCAGAATCACTCATCCACCGCGGCCAGCACACGCAAGCCGCCACGACCCTAGATCTCGTGCTCAGGTGTTGGCATTGGTTTGGCGGCACACGATTGAGATCGTCTTCAACGCCGTCGCTCGAGTCTGGTGTCGCTCTGCAGCAAGGACTTGAGATCGAAGCATTGCCTGCTCTCGCCGCCCATCACCAGTGGCAGGTGACCATTCCATTTTTCGATCGCCTGCCGTTCCAGCAGCGCCGGCGTCAGTCCGGCCTGCAGCAATTGCTGGGCCCTGGCTTCCCCCTCCGCCTGGAACACCCGCGCTTCGGTCTGACGGCGCGCTTTGGCTGCCTCGAACTGGGCCCGCCGGCCATCCTGTTCGGCCACCTGTCTGGCCTCCACGGCCCGACGAAAACGATCGCAGAAATCCAATTGGAGCAGGTCGATGCCATCGAGGCTGAGGTGGTAGCCCGCCAGCTGTTCGCCCAGCTGCTCGGCCGTCACCGTCGAGGCCACCGCCTTGAGCCCATCCTCGAGCGAGGGTTCGATCATGTGGGCGACGATGGCGGCAGGTTCACCGAGTTGCTGGTACATCGCAGGCACCTGGCTGGGGTCGATGCTGAGTGATCCCCTGCTGCTGGCCTTGCTGCTGGCCCTGGCGGTGTTGGTGGCGTTCTGGCGGCGCCGCCTGCCCCTGGAGCTGGTGGCGCTGGCTCTGGTGATCGCCGCCGCCCTGGCCGGCTGGCTCACGCCCCAGCAAGCCCTGGCCGGTTTCGGTAATCCGGCCACCCTGGCCGTGGTGGCGATGTTCGTGATCAGTGCGGCGGTGGTGCGCACCGGTGCCCTGGAGCCGATCGAGCGTTGGCTGGCGGGCTTTGCAGGCGCGGATCTGTCCCAGCAGTTGCTGTTGCTCGCCGTGGTGGTCGGCCCCTTGAGTGCGGTGCTCAGCAACACGGCCGTGGTGGCGATGTTCATCCCGGTGGTGGAGCGCTGGTGCCGGCGGCTCGGGGTCTCCCCATCGCGTCTGCTGATGCCCCTCTCCTTCCTGACCGTGCTGGCGGGCATGGGCACGGCCCTGGGTACCTCCACCACCCTGGTGGCCAGCGGCCTGTCCGAAGAGCTGGGTTTCGGCAGTTTCCGCCTGCTGCAGTTCACGCCCATGGCCCTGGTCACCTACGCGCTGGGGGTGCTGGTGCTGGTGCTGGTGGCGCCGCGGCTGCTGCCCAGCCAGCCGCCCCTGCCCCTGGCTGAGGCCCTCGAGAGCGATGACCGCAGCCGCGACGATCTGCGCGAATTGCAGGTGGCCGACGCTTCGCCATTGCTGGGTTGCAGCCTGGATGCCTCGTTGCTGCAGCACCGTTTCGACGTGCGGGTGCTCGCCCTGATTCAGGCGGGCGAATGGCTGTCGTTGCCCCTGGGGGAGCGGCGGCTGCAGCCGGGCGATGTGCTGGTGGTCCAGGGCCGCCGGCAGCGGCTGCTGGCCCTGGCCGAGGCCCAGGGTCTGACGCTGCTGCCTGAGGTCAGCATCAACCTGCGGGCCGGCGATGACCAGACGCCAGTGGCACTGGCGCCGGAGGCGCAGGCTCCAGCGGGCCAGGCCCCAGCGGGGCAGGCCCCAGAGGGCCAGGCCCCAGAGGGGCAGGCGCCGGAGATCGGTCGACTGGATCTGGCGATCGCCGAGGTGATCGTGCCGGCGGGTTCGCCCCTGATCGGCCAGAGCCTGCGGGAACTGCGCTTCGCCCAGCGTTACAACGCCATGGTGCTGGCGATCCGGCGGGGTGAGGCGCTGCTGCGCGATCGCCTCGGCCAGGTCGAACTGCGCCTCGGCGATGCCCTGCTGCTCCAGGCTCCCGGGGCTGCGCTCAAGGCCCTGCAGGTCAGCGGCGATCTGTTGCTGGCCGAGCGGGCCGTGGCCCCCACCGACCGCCGCGACCGGCTGCCCTGGGCCGTGGCTCTGACCCTGGCCGTGATGGTGCTGTCCTTCTGGCGCAGTGACGCCCTGGCGATCTGGGCCCTGCTCGCCGTCGTGGGTCTGGTGGCCTTCCGGGTGCTGACCCCCCAGGAGGTCTATGGCGCCATCCGCTGGGATGTGGTGGTGCTGCTCGGCTCCCTGCTGCCCCTGGCCCAGTTGCTGGGCCGCTCCGGCGCCGAAGCGCTGCTGGTGGAAGGGCTGGCGACGCGGTTGGCAGCCTGGCCTCCCTACGGGGTGCTGCTCGGCCTCTATCTGGTCACCGCCCTGGCGACGGAGCTGGTGTCCAACCAGGCGGCCGTGACCCTGATGCTGCCCCTGGGGGTGGCGATCAGCCAGGGGGTGGGAGTCAGTGCCGGTGCGGCGATGGCGGTGATCACCTTCGCGGCGTCCCACAGTTTTCTGACCCCGATCGGCTACCAGACCAACACGATGGTCTATGCCCTGGGCAACTACTCGTTTCTCGATTTCCTGCGGCTGGGCCTGCCGCTGACCCTGGCCCTGAGCCTGGTCACCCCCGCCCTGGCCCTGGGCCTTTCGCTGTAAATACACTGTGCCGATCTGGATGGTGAAAGCACAGCCAGCGTCACCGCTCCCAGCTGCTCCAGGCCTTTGAGGAGGTGATCCGGGGTTCGGGGCTGGTCCTCAGCCCCGCCTGAATGGACAGGCTGTCTGGCCGCTCTGTCTAGCCGCTCTGTCAAGCCGCGCTGTCTGGCCGGACGGATCGATTCGGGGTCCGGGTCAGTCGAAGCTGCGCACGGCCCGGGGCCGCAGATGCAGGCGGGAGCCATGGGTCAGGTTGTTGTCGATGGCGTTGAAGCGCTCGCGGGGCACCTGGGCGCAGATCAGCTGGCCGTTGTCGAGCAGCAGCTCGGCATGGACGTCCTTGCCCAGGTGAATCAGGCGTTTGAGCACGGCCGGAAAGCTGCGCTCCAGCGGTTCATCGAACAGATCGAGATCGTGGGGCCGGATGAACAGCTCCCGCTCCAGCGGGATCAATTCCCTGGCCTTGCCCTGTTCCCTGCCATTGGTGTCGGCCGCGGCAGCCTTGCCGCCAGGGCTCTCGCGAGCGTCGCCGGCCTCAAGCACGCTGGCCCCGGCCGCCCCCAGGCTGGCGCAGGAGAGCACATTCACCTCCCCCACAAATCGCATCACAAACGGACTGGCCGGCTCGTCGTAGATCTCGGCGGGGCTGCCGATCTGCTCGATGCGCCCCTGGTTCATCACCACGATCGTGTTGGCCACCTCCATCGCCTCCTCCTGGTCGTGGGTGACGATCACGGTGGTGACGCCGGTCTGCTCCTGGAGACTGCGCAGCCAGGCCCGCAGCTCCTTGCGCACCTTGGCATCGAGGGCGCTGAACGGTTCATCGAGCAGCAGCACCTGGGGCTGCACCGCCAGGGCCCGCGCCAGGGAAACCCGCTGCCTCTGGCCGCCGGAGAGCTGGGAGGGATAGCGATTGCCGTAGCCCCCCAGCTGCACCAGGTTGAGCAGTTCTTCCACCCGATGCTGGATCTTCGGCTTCGACCACTGGCGCAGCTCCAGGCCGAAGGCGAGGTTCTGCCGCACGGTGCGGTGCTTGAACAGGGCGAAGTGCTGGAAGACGAAGCCCACATGGCGCTCCTGCACCGACATGGCGGTGGCTTCCTTGCCATTGATGTAGACGTGGCCGGCATCAACGCTCTCCAGCCCGGCGATCAGGCGCAGCAGGGTGCTCTTGCCGCAACCGGAAGGCCCCAGCAGGGCCAGCAGCGAACCCGTTTCGACATCAAGGCTGAGATCGTCGACGGCTTTGAAGTCGCCGAACTGCTTGCTCACATGGCTGACTCGGATTCCCATGGCAGGCGATCAGCGATTCGGCTGGGGGGTGAAGCGCAGATAGGGACGCACCTCGGTGACGCCTTTGGGGAAGCGGACCTTGGCGTCCTCGGTCGAGATCGAGGCAACCACCACCACGTCGTCGCCGTCCTTCCAGTTCACCGGCGTGGCCACCTGGTGGTATTCGGTGAGCTGCAGGGAGTCGATCACCCGCAGGATTTCAGCGAAGTTGCGGCCGGTGCTGGCTGGATAGGTGATCTGCAGGCGCAGTTTCTTGTTGGGATCGATGATCAGCACCGAGCGCACCGTCAGGGTGCTGCTGGCATTGGGATGGATGAAGCCGTACAGCTCGCTCACCCGCCGGTCGGCATCGGCCAGGATCGGATAGTCGACTGTGGTGTACTGGGTTTCGTTGATGTCGCCGATCCAGCCCCGATGGCTCTCGGCCGAATCCACGCTCAGGGCGATCGTCTTGACGTTGCGCTTCTCCCATTCGGGGCGCAGCCGGGCCACTTCCCCCAGCTCGGTGGTGCACACCGGCGTGTAGTCGGCGGGGTGGGAGAAGAGCACCACCCAGCTGTCAGCGGCGAACTCGTAGAAGTTGATCGGGCCGAGCTGGGACTCCTGGCTGAAATCGGGAACGACATCACCGAGCTGCAGGGTCATGGGAGCTGGAGCGTGGAAGGGATGGCCCCACCCTCAGGCCGCCGCCCCCGGCAGGATGTGGCCGCTGCCAGCTGGGCATGTTCCTGGTGATACAACGCCGCTCAGACCCGGTACTGGGCATCCACCCAGCAGCGCGGCAGGGCTTCACCGGAGGGGAAGCTGAGCTCGGCCTTGTCGAAGTGGTGCGGATCCTGCAGTTCCTCGCCGTTGTGCATGCGGGCCTTGACCGCGGGGGCGAACGGATCAAACAGCTGCTTGAGATCGAGCACCTCCACCACAGCCCCCTCGCTTTCGTGCTGATGCAGGGTCAGAAACATGGTGGTGCTCCGCGGCGGGATGGTTGCAGTCTGGGGCCGTTGCGAGCAACTGGATCGCTTGGCTGCACAGGCCTTCACCCTGTCCGGGGCAGCCCCGAGCCCCAGGCCCCGCCGGGGCCGGTTTCGGTGACAGTTCGCCAGCGGATGGACACCGGCGCTGACGGCCAGGGGCTGCGGGTGTAGATCCAGGGAATCCAGATCAACGTTTGCACCGTCAAAGGCGCCATGGCCCATCACCAGATCCTGATTGTCGGCGGCGGCGCCGCGGGGCTCACGGCAGCCAGCCAGCTGAAGCGGGCCCGGCCCCAGCTGCAGATCGCTGTCCTCGAGCCGGCGAGCGATCACTACTACCAACCCGGCTGGACCCTGGTGGGAGCCGGTGTCTTCAGCCTCGAGCAGACCCGCCGCGACGAAGCGTCCCTGATCCCTGCCGGGGTGCACTGGATCCGGGAGGGGGCCGCGGCTTTTGATCCGGCGGCCAACACGGTCACCACCAGTGGCGGCAGCAGCCTCAGCTACGACGTGCTGATCGTGGCCACGGGCATCAAGCTCTGCTGGGATCAGATCAAGGGCCTGCCTGAAGCCCTCGGCAGCCAGGGCATCACCAGCAATTACCGCAAGGATCTGCTCGATTACACCTGGAAGACGATCCAGGCGTTCCAGGGGGGCAACGCCCTGTTCACCTTCCCGCAGACGCCGATCAAGTGCGCCGGGGCACCGCAGAAAATCATGTACCTGGCGGACGATGTCTTCCAGCGCTCCGCCGTCGTCGCCGCCCGCACCACCGTCACCTATTGCACGGCCACGCCGGGGATCTTTGCGATCCCCACCTTCGCCGAGCCGCTGAAAAAGGTGGTGGCCCGCCGCGGCATCCAGACCCGCTTCCTGCACACCCTCAAGGAGATCCGGCCGACCAGCAAGGAGGCCGTCTTCGATGTCAAAGACGGCGATAGCAGCCGTGAGGAGGTGATCCCCTTCGCGATGATCCACGTCACGCCGCCGATGGCCGCTCCCGATGTGGTGGCCACCAGTCCCCTGGCGGTGCAGGGGCCAGGCGGCTGGGTGGAGGTCGACAAGTTCAGCACCCAGCATGTGCGCTATCCGAATGTCTTCTCCCTGGGCGATGTCTCCTCGCTGCCCAACTCCAAGACGGCGGCGGCGATCCGCGGCCAGGCGCCGGTGCTGGTGGCCAATCTGCTGGCTTTCCTCGATGGCCAGCCTCTGACTGCCCGCTACGACGGCTATGCCTGCTGTCCGCTGATCACCGGCTACGGCCGCGCGATCATGGCGGAGTTCAACTATGACGGCCAGCCGATGCCGTCGTTCCCCCTCGATCCCACCCAGGAGCGCGCCAGCATGTGGCTGGTGAAGAAGAATGTGCTGCCCTGGCTGTACTGGAATCGCATGCTCAAGGGTCATGAGCACGAACGTCGTTTCATGCCTGGGCTGGCCAAAGCGGCTCAGTAGGTCCAGTTCTGGCGGGTCTGCAGGCTGTAGGTGCCATCACGCACCGCCACCCTGGCGGCCATCAGGCCCAGCTCATGCAACAGGTCGGCCTGGTGCTGCAGGCTGCGCAGCGTCGGTTCGTCGATCGGCAGAATCGAGCGCTCCAGGATGTGTGGATAGAGCGTTTCCAGCACGTCTGGATCAAAGGAATCGGCTCGGTTCTGATCGAGAGCCTGCCCAAATCGTTGGCGATAGAGATCGGCAATCGATTGTCCTCGATAGGTGCTCCGTGCCGGGGTGGGGGCATAGGGCCTCCACACCAGCCAAACGTCCAATTCACCCTGGCGAAAGCGCGTCAGCATTTTCAGGGCCCCGGGCTCCCTGGCCAGGGAGCTCCATGCCGGCGCGTGAGGGGCTGTTCGGTTGAGGGCTGTTGCCCCACAAGCATTGGTCACAACAACGGCTGAAGCCATGACGGTGGATCCCTCAGCACTTCTGCGACTGCTGAAGGCATCATTGGCAGACGCAGTGGTGATCGATGCTGGAGCGACGGATGGGAGCGTTGCAGCAATGGCAGTGGACGTTGCTGTGCTGGATGCAGCGCCAGGGATCTTCCTGCTGGGATCGGCCCTGATCGGCTGCCCGTCAGATCATCGTGCCGCACCGAGCGTTGTCAGCTGCGCTGGTTGTTGTGATTCCTGGCTGCATCTCTCAATCATGATCAGCCAGCCCTGGATCGTGATAGTCGCAACCCCCAGGCGGTGCAATTGAGGCCCGATGATTGCCGTCCTTCGTGCGAATTGGATTGCTGAGAGAGGGAACGCAGCAGGCGCTCGAGCAACGAGATGAATCGAGCTGTCGTACTGGTGTGGGGCAGGCGAGGCAAGGGCTGATCAGCAACGATTGGATTGATGAGTGCTGATCCTTCGGCGGCCAATCGATCGATTCAGGCTGAGGTGTCTGGGGCCTGTCGCTGGCACGGCGAACCATGGCTGAGCAATCAGGTGCAGAACAATCAGCTGCTTGGTCGTCAATTGCCGCTAGATCATTTGCAGCACTACTCTGTTGTGACACGAAGCAGGATCAGCGGTTAAGGTGGTAGAGACGCTGCCATTGCCTGATGCCCTACAATGGTGACGCGGGTCTATCTCCTTCAGTATTCAGAGCCCTTGCGGGGCAAAAGATTTGAACTTTGGTGTCAAGGGAGGCGGCGGATGTCTCGAAACCCCTTTGCCACCGCAGTGAACGGTCACGAAGTTGTTGAATGTGAGATTAATCAACGTCATTCCAGATAGGGCCAGCTGTGTAGCAGCTGAGCCTGAGGTCGCCCGGCTTCGGGCGCGGTTTGGCAGGTGGTGACAACGGTTTAACTTAGGCTGATAAACGGCATTTTCTGAGTTCAAAGGGTATAATGCCAGTCACATTAGTTGCCCCATTGTGCTGTTACATTTTGATCTCAATGGTCGAATGGAGTGCCGCCACTGGAGAGCCGCTGTGGCGCCTTCTGCGGGAGCCGGTGCAGGGTTTAATGCATCGAATGGATCCTGGCAACACTGCAAATTGCGCTTGGAGCAGGTCTGGCTACCACTTTTGATGACAACATTGACCTCACGGGATTTTTGCTGAGGTTGATCGCAATTTTCGCCTCGCCCATGTGGTGGTGGGAGAGTTGCTGGGTTTTTCGCTGCTGCTGGCTATCCGCCTGATTGGCTTTGCGCTTGGCCTGGTGATCCCCACGGAGCGCATCGGCTTGCTGGGACTGTTGCCAATCTTGATCAGAATCCTCAATCTCCTCGATAGCTTGAAGTCCAAGGTCAGCCTTGCAGCCGTGAACTTCCAATCTGACCAGACGTTTGGCCATAGCAACAATCCTCCCCAGCAATCACAGAGCCAAAGAGTCCAATCGTATGCTGCTGCGCGGATACAGCAGCGCCGCTTTCAGCACCCTTCCCCATATCTTGTCGTCAGCAAACCAGTGGCTGCCTTGGCCCAACGTCAGCGTGGCTTCGTGTTGCGACGGACTTCAATGCTGAATCTGCTGCGCTCTATTCGATTAATACTCTCTGGTTGCTGCTCTCATCCAATATCTCTAGAATGCCGGGAATTGCAATTGTGCTCACCCGCTATGCTCGCTTTACTCTCCCATTTGTGTTGATGGGGTGGGGCCTGCGTATTTTGCCAGGTTCCGGTGGCTTGCGTTTATCGCTGCTGTGGTGCTCGTCCCTGTCGGGCAATTGATTGACTGCCGCAAGCGATCAGGTCTTGGGCTATGGCGATTGTTGCAATATTGGGGCGTCGTCTGATGCTTGCCTCTGCCTGTCAATCCAGCACTGGAAGGAATTTTATTTCGATTTACAATGGTGCGAGTCCCGGTAGGGGGTGATGACGTGCTCATTGAGTCGTCCAGTTTTTGCTAGAATCTATCAGGCTGATTTGCCCTGGTTAAGTGAAGGTTTTAGGTCGATTGTGTTGGTGCTTAAGGGGGGAGGTGGCGGGCAGGTTGGGCGACTTAGCAGTGCAGATTCAATAAGATAGGCGGCAAGGTTGCTGATCGATCGCCCTTCGTTCTGGCTCTCATTGATCAGTCTTTCGTACGTAATCCATGGAATTGTGACTGAAACTCTCACAGGTGATCTGAACCTTTGTGGAGCCATGAGGTTTTGGTTAATATGGGGCTAATCTAAGGGTGTCAAGGCCGTGGGTCAAGTGGTCTTGGCTTAGCTTGCACTTTCTGCGTTGTCCTTGCGCTATCTGCCTGATCACAGCGAATTGGTCATGCCGTCAGCGTAGCTCTGGGCTAAGTTCATGCTGTCCGCCGCAGCTCAAAGCTCTAATATGTGCAAAATTATCTATTTCTGCCCATGGTGCGCGAGCTGCTGAGCGCCTCAGCAATCAGTCGTTCGGGTGGATCCTGGATTGAACGGGGCTCAGGTTGCGCTCCCCGCGCCGGCAGGGTCGCTGCACCTTGCCTTCTGGACGTGGTTGCGACAAGGACACGCCTGGGCGAGGGGCCTCAGGCTTTCCCTGCGCGGTCTGCTGGTTTGCTGCTCGCCAGCCACTCGGGCGGGATCTCCATGGGATCCCTTCGATCCAGCCGCAGATTTTGCAGCACCGGGATCGGGTGGATGGCAGGCAGCACTGGATGGCACCTTTGACTGGCATCGGACTGATTTCGACTCCTTCCCAATGTCCAGAAGGCCAAGGCATAGACAGCACTGATCACAGCTTGCTTGAACCAATGCGTCATCCCCTTGTTGAGTTGAAGCTTTTCAAGCTTCTCAATGCGGGTTTGCAGCAGGGGGATTTGGTGATTGAGTTGGCGCAGCATCTGGGTCTTCACCGTCGTGAAGGGTACAGATAATTTCTGCTCTTTTAATTTTGGAGCGCCAGGTAATAGCTCCAGACCTTTGATCAGGGCTGTTTCACTGTTGGCGAGGCTGATCAGCTCCGTGGCCTGTTGCAGTTGCGTCAGGTTGCGTTGGATATCGCGGGAATGATCATGCAAGATGACAAAACCGGCGATTGTCTGCAGTGGAATCAGCAGCAGAAAGACAAGCGCCACCAAACGAGTCAGCCCGCCGATGCGTTGTTGAAAACTTGACAGCGGCACCACCCTGGGATCAAAGCGAAGCGCAAGCACGAGGAACGCCACTCCCGTCAGAGCCAAGGATCCGCCACCAACAACCTTGTCACTGAATTGAACCAGCCAGACAGGCTGAAGCAAGGCGATCGGCAGCACATCCACCACCAAGCTCACGCTGAAGATCACGATCAAGGCGAATCCAGCCCATTGCAGGAAAATAGCAGTATTTTGACTGCTGATTTCATCCTTCATACTGAAAAATGATACCTTGCCAACGCAAGTATCAGCATGGCGACCTTTGATCGTTCAGACTTGAAGCGCTATTACTGCACAACTACGGCGCCCGTTCAGTCTCTATGCAGGCTCGAGTCTCCATGCAGGCTCGTCGTCCTCCGCTTTCAGAAAAGATGATGCCCCTGCCACTGATCACGCGGCCAACGCCAGGATTTGGTCGCTCTGGGTCAAAGCCAGGCAGCACCAGGGATCTCGACCGGGCAGAGCGCTATGACGCCAAGCAAAAGGCACACGATGAACAGCAGCTGGTCGAAAAAAATTAGGTTTATCTTGGCTTTTCCCAGGCTGAATTTGAAGTGTCAACGGGCTTGAACATCAGCCTAAATGATACTGTCACATCGATCTTTAGGCTCAATCTTCTGCCATCCTAGAACACTTGCTATGCAATAATCTCCAACTCGGCTTGTGTTTGGATTGGCATCGTGCCGACTTGATGTCTGCTTTGTATCAGTAAGTCAGAAGACGTGTGCAGGGGTGGGGTGGCAATGACTGGAGCTGGAGAGCTCATGGAGCACGATCGGCTTGAGCATTGGATTCCCGTCAGCCTGAGCATATGAGTCAAATCTGAGCCAAATCTGAGGCGAATCCGAATCGCATTGAAGCTCTCCGGCGTAATTGCAGCAATTTTGTGCTCTAATAGTTTTACAAACTATATGGAGTGGCTGGGCCGCTGGATTAGGTTGGCTTGCGAATCTGTCATGTTTGATGATTTCTTCTGATCGGGACAGAGTCATTGCTCCTGCTGAAAGGTTCGTTCTCAGCAGCTCCGCTTTTTTTGATGGAGAAGATCTGCCGCGCATCTACACAGCTGATGGCTCAGATCTTTCGCCCCCTTTGCATTGGGAAGGAGCCCCCAGTAGCACTGACTCCTTTGTCTTGTTCTTTGAAGATCTTGACGTCACTCCAGATCGTTGGATTCACTGGCTGCTGTTTGATATTCCAAGTGATGTGCGCAGGCTTCCGGCCGGTATTCATTGCGATTCTCACTTTGACAATGGTTTAAGACATGGATTGTGCTGGGGCGTTGAGAAATTTAGTCGCTTAGGTTATCAGGGACCGAGTCTGTCCACGCCCCAATTTTCACTGAAGTCCAGTCTCCAGGATCCTAGGCATCGGTTGTGTTTCACGCTGGTTGCTTTGGATCACAAGCTCTCTTTGCCAGTGGGCTCAACTCCTCTGTCTATCCGTCGGCAAATGCATGGACATCAGCTCTCCGCTGCCAGCTTGACGTGTTTTTATGGTGCTCAATGCACCCAAATGGTTTGCAACTAGAGCGCTGCAGATTTGGCTCTATTCGGCAGCATTGTTTGCCTGCTTCTCTCTTCTCTTCCATGATCGCTGGGCTCAGTACCACCCTGATTTTTTATGTCAGAATCTCTTGATTTTTACCTGAAGAGCATTGGCAAGATTCCGTTAATGACTGCTGATGAGGAAATTCATCTCGGTTCGATTATTCGAGAATGGCGCCAGCATCAAGACCCGCCTGCTGCGCTTGAAAAGCGTGGGCGCAGAGCCATGAATCGCATGGTCAATGCCAATCTGCGGCTGGTAGTTTCCGCTTGTAAGCACTATCACACTCGAGCTGCACATTTGCAGATTGACCAACTGGACCTTATTCAGTCGGCGAATATCGGCTTGATCCGGGCTGTCGAGCTTTTTGACCCCTGTCGTGGTTATAAATTTTCAACCTATGCTTATTGGTGGATCAGGCATGGAATCATGCGTCATTTTCAGGACCATGCTGGTCCAATTCGTCTGCCATCTCATCTTGTTGAGACAGCGATAAAAGCCCAGGCTATGACTCAAAGCGCCGCAGTGCCTGCGCCACTTGCGGTGCTTGCAGATCGACTTTCAGTCACTAGTGAAAGGCTCAACTTTGTTCTGAACCGATACTTTGTCTGTAGGCCGTTATCGCTTGATCAGCAGCTCGGTGGGCAGGATGGTGACGCCCTATTGGCTGACATCGTTCCAGCCAAAT
Organism: Bordetella parapertussis; assembly: GCA_943324725.2. Classification (GTDB taxonomy): domain Bacteria; phylum Cyanobacteriota; class Cyanobacteriia; order PCC-6307; family Cyanobiaceae; genus Cyanobium. Next base: position 24,825 of record CALPMR020000010.1, read on the forward strand.
ATTCTGAGCAGTTGGAGGACGACTATGACTGGGTTCATGGTGAAATCGCCTTGCTTGAGCGTCATCAGCGCTTGGTTCTGGGTTGTCGATATGGCCATGGCAACGTCTTGTCCCTGGCCAAAA
>CALPMR020000011.1 GCA_943324725.2 Bordetella parapertussis
CCCATTTCTTGATCAATAAAATCAAGAAAATACGAAATTTTCTGGCCAACCGTTGCCCCGCTCTCGGCAAAATAAAGCGCGTGGCTTGGGCAGCTGCGGATACTCTTGTGCCACGGAGAAGCAACAGTCAGCATCGAGAAGATATCTTTTCTACAAGTCATTTGCAAGAATATTCTTGTTACGATATTGGCTATATTGACGTTGGAGCCAATCATCCCGCCTGCATTTCCAACACTTATCTGCTCTATCGAAAGGGCTATAGAGGGTTCCTAATCGAGCCCAACTCTGAGCTGACATGGCTCTGTCGACTTTTTCGGCCGAATGAAAAAATTATTCAGATGGGAATCGCGGAAAAGTCCTCCATTCTTGAGCTCAAGGTCTCTTCAACCCCAACCATTTCATCATTTTGCGATACTCATCTCATAGGCAGAAAGCAGGTTATCATTGCTTCTGAGTTTGTGCCAGTCATGTCTCTTGATGATGCAATATCTTGCCTGCCTGGAACCATTGGCCTTCTGAGCATTGACGTAGAAGGCATGAACTTGGAGGTACTAGAGTCTGCTCGCTCTGTAGCGCTACGTTCACATTTTATTTGTATTGAGAATAACGGGATTCAAGAAGCGGCAGTCATGCGTTCCATTCGAACGTGACATCAAGTCCAGCTGCGACAAGTGAACTTAGTTTTTCACTGCGACCCGACTTAGCTTCTAGCACTGAATGAGTTTACGGATCAATTATCTTCCGAGATATCTCTCTCCGTCAACTTTGCCGCTCAGTTCTCCTTCATAGTCTTGATCTGCCTCCATCTTTCCCATTCGGCTGATGCCTCTGACGGCGGCATTGCCATCTCTGTTGCCGAGCTTCTCGCCGCCCAGCAGGCTGCCGGGCTGGATGCCCGCTGGCTCACCGCCGACCGCTTCGCGCCGCTCCACCGCGATCGTCTGCTCAGCCGCGCCGTGGGCGACGCCAACCCTTCCCTGCTCCACCTTCATGGTCTCTGGCGAAGCCCCACCCGCATCGCTCCGCACCTCGCTGCCTGCGGCCAGCCGCTGCTGATCGCCACCCACGGCATGCTCGATCCAGGCGCAATGCGCATCTCCCACCGCAAAAAGCGACTGGTGTGGCACCTCTGGGAACGCCGCGCCCTCACTGCTGCCCACGCTCTGCATGCGCTCTGCCCGGAAGAAGCCGCTGCCATCCGATCGTTGTTGCCCGATGCCCCCATCGCCGTGATCCCCAATGGTGTCGCGCTGCCCCCAACTGGGTCGAGGGCTGAGCCACTGCCGCCCCCGCCCTGGATTGACCAGGTCTCCAATGATGAGCAGGTCTTGCTGTTCCTCGGCCGCTTCCACAGCAAGAAAGGTCTCGATCCCCTGCTCAGCGCCTGGCAGACCGTGGCCGCAGATGCCGCTCGCCAGGGTTGGTGGCTGGCCCTGGTGGGTTACGGCGATGGTGGTGCCCTGCAGCGCCGGCTTGAGGCAGCTCCGATGTCCCGCGTGCTGACCTGCGGACCTGTCTTCGGAGCCGAGAAGCAGGCCGCCTTTGCTGCAGCCTCCGGGTTTGTGCTGCCGTCCTTCTCCGAGGGTCTGCCCATGGCCGCCCTTGAGGCCATGGCTCACCGGCTGCCCTGTCTGCTCAGCAGCTTCTGCAATCTCCCCGAGGCGTACAGCTCAGGCGCCGCCTTGCCAGCACAACCCGAACCCGCCGCCCTTGCGGCGTCCCTGCAGCACCTGTTTGCTCTCAGCCGGGCTGAACGCGCCGAGATGGGAAGATCCGGCCGCAGTTTGGTAGCGGCCACCTATAGCTGGCCGCAGGTGGCCGAGCAGACTCGCATCCTCTATCGCTGGATCCTGGGCGGTGGCGAGCGCCCCTACTTCGTACGCTGATTTAATTTGATGTGATCGTGCCACACACCTGTTCTTAGCGATGGATTCCAGAGAACCTACGATGTCGCCACCTTGATTGCCACAATTACATCAATTTCTCCAGTCAATTGATACCCTTAGAATAGACATTGAAGCTGTCTGTCTCCCGTTGCGCAGGCACCTGCTTCCGCATCACTCAGGATCAAATCTGGCTTGGAATCGCAGCCTTGGCCTCCCATCCCACTCAGTCATTAGTGACAATAGTTGCCGTGGACACACTGGGCCATTGATTAGTTCATCCTAGAGCCCTATGAGCTTCTGGCCTTGATCGATCCAGCCTCTGCCAAACAGGGAAACCACCCTTCCAGCCAGTGCACAATATTCTGACCAAAGCCTATTTCATTAAATTAATGGTCAAAAGTCAATTGGGCAGATACAATTTTATTACCACCAAGACTGTTGCAATGACGAGCTTGCTTTGGTGATGAAAAGTCCGACATTGACAGCGCCATCTTCTTTCCCAAACTTAATTTGACCATAAAATGTTTGAGCTCCTTTTCAAGCCTCGTCCCCATCGAGTACTCGCCGCCCTCATCTCATCTGAGCCCAGAGAGACTCGTCTGCACGCTATTCAAATTGGCGCAAATGATGGAATCCTTGCTGATCCATTGGATCCAATGCTGAAAAGGTTTGCCAACCTATACGCTTCGAGAGTTGAGCCTATCGACAACTACTACAAGAGCCTTCTTCGCAATTGCGCTTCATCAGTCTACTCTGGCAGGGTAAAATGTATTCATGCAGCCGTTTCCAGGCTCGATGGCTACGAGGAGATGATTCTACCTGGAGAGGGCCATGCCCACAACGAGATGATGCAGGGATTGGCCCGATTATCGAGCGTCCAAAACGTTTCTGGATATGACGAGAGCGATTGGCAGTCGTTGCGTGTTCGAACAATTTCGCCGGACAGTCTCATATAGGAAGCCCTCTACCCCTGGGCCGATATTTACATCTCTGACTGCGAAGGATGTGACGTTGACCTGCTGGAGCTAATTCCCCTATCGAGAATGAAAACTCGGGTTATCTGCATAGAGATGGAATATTCAGGCTGCTCATCCAATAGCGATCTTGCAGAGAAGATGCGAAGGCTATGGGGTATTCTCGGCGAGAATGGCTTCAACTCATCTGTTTGGGATGGATTTAATCTTGTGGCCTGGAAATCTCCAGCCTCCTGGTCATCCCGAAGGCCTCGATTAATCCAGAGAGATTTTGATCCTGACGGATTCCATTCTTCTTAGTAGTCTTTCCGGGCTTAGTTATTTATTTCCAGGCCAATGCTGTCGCCTGTCAGCTCTGATTGTCTTGACATCGTGCTTTTGAATCGTTGCCTCACCTCGCCCTCTAATGGTTCGTGGATGAGGATGTCTGAGACTGTTGCTTTGGGCCTGCCCTGCTTTTTGACTGCCGCTGCCATTCTGCTGGAAAACTTCGGCTTCGGTGCGCCATGGCCCGCCGCCCCCCCTGCCCTGGCCTCGGCCCTTTCGCAGCCGTTGGAACCCAGCCCTGCCGAGCCCGCCGACGTGGACAGAGCCGGCGTCGCCTTGATAGCCGCCATCGACAGCCGTCCTCAGCTGGCCTCGCCAACTCTCTCCCTGCATAGCTGGCTCCTCGAGGGCAGTCAGCGCCCGACGTTGTTGGAGCTGCTCTGATATCCCAATGGAGCAGCAACTCGATCGCTACCACACCCCACCCGATTGGCACCCCGGCGCTTCCTGGCTGGTGCAGATGCTCTGGTTCTGCCTCGGTGCGCCTCTGCTCGCCGCCGACTGGTTACCAGGTTCCGCCTGGCGGGTCAGCTTGCTGCGAGCCTTCGGCGCCCGCATCGGCCGCCGCTGCCGCCTCAAGCCCGGCTTGCGGGTCAAGTTTCCCTGGCGGCTGCAGGTGGGAGATCACTGCTGGCTGGCGGAGGGTGCCTGGATTGACAACCTCGCCCCCATCACTCTCGGCGATCGGGTCTGCATCTCCCAGGGGGCTTATCTCTGCACCGGCAACCACAACATCCGCTCCCCCTCCTTTGCCCTGCGCCTTGGCCCGATCAGCATCGACTCGGACGCCTGGATCGCCGCCCGCGCCGTGCTCGCCCCCGGCACCCAGATCGGCGCCGGCGCCGTCGTCGCCCTCGGTGCGGTCGTCAGTGGCACCGTGCCCCCCGGCGTGATCATTCGCGGCAACCCGGCGGTGATTACAGGGAAGCGATAGGGCGCTGGTTTAGCTCGGAACCAACCATCGTCAAAGGTCAATCCGAGCAGGTGTCATACGAGCCCAAGCGACACATCGACCGAGGCAAACCTTCAAGATTGGGTCTATCGTCAAGTCAGTAACTTCCCCGAAGCTTCGTGGCAGCCTGGTCTCACGAAGAGCGGAACAAGCCCAATCCTGCCAGCTCAATCCATCAGTGTGATTCAAGAGCCGCTAGTTCACGACAACAAGAAACCTCGTGAACGGCAACAGCACCATGCCAGCTGCCAGGCTCGAGGCACTCTGAATCCACAGAAGTGAGACAATTGAGGCAAGTGCCCTGCTCACCACGCCCAGCGATGTCCACATCGATTCGGTGCCCTGGCCACCAGTCCCTTCCCCTGATCCGTTCCTGACTGTCCCCGATCCCGCTGCTGTCTGTGTACCGGCTTATTCGGTGCTGATTGTCGTTCCGACGCTCAACTCCCATACCCTGTTGCCCCGCCTGCTCGCCTCCCTGCAGGAACAGAGCTGGCCCCACTGGCAGCTGCTGTTCATCGATGGCCCCTCCGGCCCGGAGCATCGCCAGTGGCTACAGCAGTGCTGCAGCGACGATCACCGCTGCCGTTGGATTCGCCAGGATCCCGCCGAGCCCGGCATCTTCGGGGCGATGAACCAGGGCTTCGCCGCCGCCCAACCGGACGATTGGCTGTTGTTCTGGGGCTCCGACGACTGGGCCGCTTCCAGCACCGTGCTCGCCGAAGTCATGGTGGCCTTGGAGCAGGCAGCAACTGGTCCCGTTCCACGCCAGCCCCGTCCCGACCTGGTCGTCTGCAGCGGCCGCTATGCGGCTGCCGATGGTCGCCTCAGCCGCCCCAGCGCCTTTCAGCCGCTGTTCGGCAGCAAGGCCCTGCTCGATTCCGCCGCCTACCGCCGCGCCCTTCAGTGCGGCTCCACGCCGCCCCACCAGGCCACCCTGATCGGCCCCGGAGCCCGCCGCCAGCTTGCCCGCTACGCCTCTGGCTTCCGCCTCTCCGCTGACCTCGACTACTTCCTCCAGCTCAGCCGCAGCCGCGCTCTGCGTGTGCAGTGCCTAGATCTGGAGCTGGTCCACATGGCCGCCGGCGGCATCAGCGCTCAGCAAACCAAGCGCCGGCTCCGGGAGGTGCGTCGCGCCTATCGCCGCGCCTTCGGCTGGCTGTGGTGGTGTCCGTTCCTCGCCCGCTATCTGCGCCGGTTGGCGAGCCTGGTGCCAATTTGATGACCTTCTCATCGGCCCTGGTTGGTGACCTCCTCGACTGTGATGCAGCTTCATCTCTTCGGCGCCGCCACGTCATCGGGTGAGGCCTTCCGGCAGCAGGTGGCTGTCACCATGCCCAACTGGCCGCTCCTGGCCTATTCGCGTCATCTGCTGGGAGCCCACCGCGCCGACTTCACCAACCCCTCCAGCTTTCAGCCCGGCGGTGCCAGCGGTGGTCCGGCAATCTGGATCAGCTTTGCACCGATCTGGCTGCTGGCTCCTTTCCTGGAGCAGCTGGCCCAGGGCCACCCCGAGCGCCTCATTGGCCTGCGCGGCCTGATTGCCTGCTCTTCTTCCTCGGTACTCACCAAGCGGTTTGCAGCCAACCACTTCGATCGCCAGCTGGTGGCCCGGCTCTGCGACGCGGAAGCGCATTTGCTGGCCACCTGCCGCTGTCTGGAGCTGCCCTGCCGCATCCTCCAACCCACGCTCATCTATGGCCAGGTGGGTTCCTATGGCGATCGCAACCTCAGTCGCCTGGTGCAGCTGATGCGCCGCTTGCCGCTGTTGCCCCTGCCGGCCCACACCGGTCTGCGCCAGCCGCTCCATGCCTCCCAGCTGGCTGCCGTGGCCCTGCTGCTGGCGCAGCAGCTGGCCGCTCCGGGTGCGGCTTCTGCCCGGCCGGAGCGTCTCGCCGTAGGCGGTGACACGGAGCTGAGCTACCGCGCCATGCTTGAGGCCCTGCAGCGGGCCCTGCCGGCCGGCGATCCGGCCCGCCGCTGCCGGCTGCTGCCCATCCCCAATCGGCTGGCTGTCCTGCTCGCCGCCCCCCTGCTGCTGAGTTCCCCCAAGGCCTTCGAGGCGGTGCTGCGCATCGGTGCCGACCTGGCTGGCTTCATCCCCAGCCACCAGCTCCTGGGCCAGCCCCCTCAGGCCTTTCCGGTGTTACCCCTTGCCTGACATCGTGCTGGATCTGATCGCGCTGGCGACTGGCGGCCTGGCCAGCTGGGCGCTGCTGCGCGGCTTGATCCCGCAGCTGCGCCGCCGCCTTCTCGATCAGCCCAACGCCCGCAGCTCCCACCGCATTCCCACACCCCGCGGTGGTGGCCTGGCGTTTGTGCTGGTGGCGTGCGGCGCCAGTGTCCTGGACCTTCTGCAGACCCATGGGGCCATGCAGGCGGCCCTGCCCCTGCTCGCCGCCCCACTGGCCCTGGTCGGCCTGATCGACGATCGCCACAACCTTCCCGCCGCCTGGCGCTACGGGGCGCAGCTGACTACGGCCTCTTTCCTGCTGCTGATCAGCCCCCTGGTCGCGTCGCTGCCTCTGGGCCTGTTGCTGCCCGTGGGGTTGCTGCTGCTGATCGCGGCCACCGCGGTGATCAACTTCACCAACTTCATGGACGGCCTCGATGGCCTGGTGGCTGGCTGCATCGCCATCGCCCTCGCTGCTGCCGCCCTGCAGCTGGGGGCGACGGCGTCACTCTGGGCTCTGGTGGGAGGTCTGCTCGGCTTCCTGGCCTGGAACTGGAGCCCGGCGCGAGTGTTCATGGGCGACGTGGGCAGCACCTACCTCGGCGCCGTGTTCGCCGGGGTGGTGTTGCAGTCCTCCAGCTGGGGAGAGGCCCTCGCCCTGTTGCTGGTCACCACCCCCCTGCTCGGCGATGCCTGCCTGTGTGTGCCTCGCCGCCTGCTGGCCGGTCAGCGCGTCACCCAGGCGCACCGTCTCCACCTGTTTCAGCGCCTTCACCAGGCCGGGTGGCCCCATGCCCGTGTCGCCAGCCTTTACACCCTCTCCAGCGGCGTGCTGGCCCTTGCCCTGTTGTGGAAGGGCTTGCCCTGGGTTGTAGGTCTGGCGGCGCTGCAGCTGCTGATCGGCTTCTGGTTGGATCAGAAGGTGGCCGTTCCCTTCGCAGTGGCCTCCGTTCAGGCGCAACTATCCTGAGGCTGAGTTCCTTGATGCCTGATTTTTTTGCTCTCCACTCAGCTGCTCCAGCTGGCTCCACTCCAGCGGCGCCTGCTGTTGATCGCGGCCGATGGCCTCTTGATCATCCTGGCTGTCTGGCTCAGCTTTGCCCTGCGCCTGGCCCATCCCTGGGATTCCCACCTCCAGACCTACCTCTGGTTGATACCGGCAGCTCTGCTGATCGGCCTGCCGCTCTATGTGCTCACCGGCCAGTACAAGGGCCTGACCCGCTACGTGGGCAGTCGGGCCCTCTACCAACTGGCTGGGCGCAACGGGCTGCTGGTTCTGCTGCTCACCGCCATCAATGCCCTGACCCGATGGCCCCAGCCGCCACGCAGCAGCTGGTTGCTTCTCTGGCTCCTGCTCACCGTTCTCACCGGTGCGGTCCGTATTGTCCTGCGCGATCTGCTGCTCGCACTGCAGCAGCGGCACCTCGAGCAGAACACACGGGTGGTGATCTACGGGGCCGGGGCCGCAGGAGCCCAGCTGGCAGCGGCTCTGCGCCTGGGCAGCCGCCACATCGTTGAGGCCTTCATCGACGACGCCCCCCAGCTCTGGCATCGCAGCCTCGCTGGGGTGACGATCCATGATCCCCAGAAGCTGCCGCAGCTGCTGGCTGAAGGCTCGATCGACCAACTGCTTCTGGCCATCCCCTCCCTCTCGAGGCGGCGGCGGCGGCGCATCATCGACGAGCTCCAGCCGATCGGGGTGCCGGTGCTGCAGGTGCCATCCATCGAGGAGATCGCCTCCGGCCGATCTCGCATTGACAGCCTGCGGCCGATTGACATCGAGGATCTGCTCGGACGCGATGCCGTACGTCCCGATCCGCAGCTGCTCGGACCAGCCGTGGCCGCTCAGGTGGTGCTGGTGAGCGGAGCGGGGGGTTCAATCGGGAGTGAGCTCTGCCGTCAGATCCTGCGGCTGCAGCCCCGCCGGCTGGTGCTGCTGGATCACAGCGAACCAAGCCTGTACGCCATTGATCACGAGCTGCGCGGCATCCTGCCCGCCGGGGTGGATCTGGTCAGCGTGCTCGGCAGTGTCACAGACAGGCTCCTGATTGAGCAGGTGCTGAGAGAACAGTGTGTGCAGGTGGTGTTCCACGCCGCTGCCTACAAGCACGTGCCGCTGGTGGAGGCCAATCCGCTCGCCGGGCTGCACAACAATGTCTTCGGCACACTGGAACTGACCCGCGCCGCCGCCCGCGCCGGCGTCGCCAACGTCACCCTGATCTCCACCGACAAGGCGGTGCGCCCCACCAACGTGATGGGTGCTTCCAAGCGCTTGGCCGAACTCGTGATCCAGGCCCTGACCCAGGAGCTCAACGCCGCTGCCCACCATGCCGGTCGACAACCCGTCACACGCCTGGCGATGGTGCGCTTCGGCAATGTGCTCGGTTCCTCCGGTTCGGTGGTCCCCCTGTTCCGCCTCCAGATTGCCGATGGGGGGCCGATCACACTCACCCATCCGGAGATCATCCGTTACTTCATGACCATTCCGGAGGCGGCCCAACTGGTTCTCCAGGCCGCCGTACTGGCCCAGGGCGGTGATCTGTTTCTTCTGGATATGGGCGAGCCGGTGCGGATCCTCGACCTGGCGAAGCAGATGGTGCACCTCAGCGGCCTGTCGCTCCGAGACGCCCAGAATCCCGACGGCGACATTGAGATCCGCTGCACCGGGCTGCGCCCCGGCGAAAAGCTCTACGAAGAACTCCTGATCGACGCAAACAGCGAACCCACCGCTCATCCCCTGATCTATCGCGCCCAGGAACGATCCATCCCCCCCGCCGAGCTCTGGCCAAGGATTGAGGCGCTTGAGGACGCCATGGCGGCAAAGGATACGGAAGCCGCCATGGCCCTGCTGGCCGAGTTGGTGCCGGAGTGGGATGATTCAATAGATGTGAAGCAACCAGTCGAGGAGGTCAGTTCACGCTGATCAGAGGGCACAGAGACCGAAGCTACAATCATGAGAATCTGGCATCTTCCTGCTCCGTGAACCCTGACTGAATGCGTCTCTTATCTAACTTCCGTTCATCGATCCCCGACCCTACGCCACGCAACCTCTGGTTGCTGCTGGCTGCGCTGGTGGTCTGGCAAAACCTGGGGCTGCTATTCGCCACCCAGGACTCACCCACGCTGCTGCTCTTCGTGACCTTGTTGTGGTGGGGAGCACTCACCTGCATGGAGGACAGGCTCGAAACTCTCCGGCCCCGACCCAGCCCTATCAGCCTCACTCTCGGCAGCCTGCTGCTGCTCTGGAGTTTCTGGCGTTCTGCCCAGGTGCTCACCTTGGATTCGGTGGTCTTCCTGCTGGCCCCGCTCCAAGCCCTCGCCCTGGCGATGCTTTGCACACCACTGCGCCGGCTCGGCCAGTTCAGCCAGCAGCTGCTGATCCTCGCCCTCCTGCTCGTCTACCCCCTGATCAACACCACCGGCCCTCTGGCGAACTGGCTGGAGAGCTGGGTCAGTCCCCTCACCGCCACCCTGGCGGCGGGTTCCCTGTCCAGCCTCGGCATCGAGGCCATCAGCCAAGGGAGGTTGGTTCAGACCCAAAGCGGTGGTGTCTCCGTGGCTGGCCCCTGCAGCGGCCTCGACCAGGTGAGTCAGATGCTGGCCATTGCCATCATCTTCTTCCTGGCCTTTCCCCTGCGCCGGGCCCGTCACCGCATCATGCTGCTGGCTGCGGCGGTCGTGACTGCCGTGGCCACGAACACCCTGCGCATCGCCATGCTCGCCCTGATCGTCTCGCTGGAAGGGCCCAGCACCAACGGCGGTGGCTGGTGGTTCGACTTCTTCCATGAAGAAGCGGGCTCCCTGATCTTCTCCGGCATCAGTGTCTTTGTGTTCGGGTACCTCTATCTGCGACTGCTGGACCGCGAACTGGGCCCTGCCCCGGCCGCCACCCCCCCCGGGGACAGCGGCCCATGAGTGCTTCGCCCGCCAGCAGGTCCTGGTCGCAGCTCTGCTACGCAGTGCTCGTGCTGATCGGTGGCAGCTCCATTCTTCAGGGGCTGCTGCTGCCAAGCTGGCCCAGTGCCGAGGCCCTGCCCAAGACCCGAATCGAGGCTGGGCTTGCTTCCGCGGGGTTTCGCCTCCAGCCCCTGCCCAGCCAGCCAGCCCATCGCGCCCACGACCTGTCCACGTCGGCCGTGATCGGCTGGCGCCTGAACTCAGGCGACGAGCTGAGAGTGATGAGCGGGAGCGTCCGCAGATTCACCGACCTCCAGGCTGCCTTCCTGGCGCGAAACCAGTCCAACCTCACGTTGCAGCGCCGCCGCCTCGACGATCCCCAGCCCGGCACTGCCCGGGGCCGCATTGCCGGGGAGATCGCCTTCCAGACCTGCCTTGTCCCCGGCCTGCAGGGGCCTGCCGCCTACGGGGTCAGCAACCTTCAACTCAACAGCGCCAGAAAACTACGCCCCCGCAGCCGGGCCGACGTGGCGAATAACCTTCTCGGACTGCCTCCCTCCCGCGAGATCAGCTGCGTACTGATCACCCTGCGCGGTAGTGGCGGTGTGGCGCCGCCAGCCAGTAGCTGGGAGAAGCTGCTGGCCACTCTCAAGCCCGAATTCCAAAACCCGCCAGACTCTCCCTGATCTCCCCCTGCCTCAATCCTCCGCACCACCTATGGGTCTGCTGAACCGTCTCCGCAGACGCACTTCCCCCCCGGGAGAAGAGATTCCCCTCGCCTTCAGCTGGGTCCTCACGAACCAATTGGCCCTCGGTCCGATGCCTGCCAGTCCAGCCCACTGGCAGCAACTCGAGCAGGCCGGGCTGCGCCAGCGCTTCAGCTGTTGCTATCCCGAAGAGGAAAAGCTGAGCCCGCCTCCACCCCACTGGGGCAATGCCGGCCTCGCCCTTCCTGACCATCGCCAGCAGGAACCGCTGCTGCCCGAGCGCCTGCTGGCCGCCTTGGCGGCAGCAGAAGCGCCATTACGGGCTGGAGTCCCTCTCTACCTGCACTGCTGGGCAGGACGAGAGCGCTCACCTCTGCTGGCCGTCGGGATCACGGCCAGACTACGGGGCCTTGATCTCTTTTCCGCCCTCGACTGGGTGCGGCGCTGCCATCCGCCGGCCCTGCCGATTTACGGCCATCTGGAGATTCTGGATCAACTCTTGAAGTCTTCTGCTTGATCCCATGAACATCAGGGATCAATAGCATCAAGACTGATCAGCGTTTGTTGGTTCTTTTTGACTTACGACCGAAAGGGTTCTGCAGTTTTCGTCCCAGCCAGGCGAGTGGACCAGTCGGGCGATTGTGACTTGAATCCTCGCTTGCAACATCTGGAACACTGGCTTTTCTGGAACCAGTTGAGAGGCCAGAGCCGTTGACGGCCGGAGTAGCGTTGGCGCCGCTTTCACCATTGATCGCAGCATCTTGATAGGATTGGGCTACGTGACGATCGCGGGCGTAGCGACTGGAAATGTACGAACCGCCAGCAGTATTTTCACCATAAGAGCTAGTACGCAAATAGGAATCGCGATAGCGACTGATGTATCCCTTCAGGCCACGGCCATAGTTGCCGTACGCCTTATTCTGACTGCCATAGGCGCCAGCATAGGCATAGTGATAGTAATAACCATATTCATAGCCGTAATCATTGAGGCGGCTTGGGAAGCTGACTTGGTTGCAGATCAGGCCAAGCACGTCAACACCCGTGGCCTTGATGCGGCGGCAGGCTTGGGGAGCCAGCTCTCGGCTCACTTTGCCCAGGCCCACCAAGAACAGAATGCCATCGAGTTTTTCTCCGAGCAGAATCGGGTCGGAAAGCATCAGGCAGGGCGGTGCATCCCAGAGCACGATGTCGTAACCCGGCAGAGCCCTGATCTCATCAACCACATCCTGGCAACGGCTGGAGTTGAGTAGCTTGGCTGGATCGGGGGGCTTGGGGCCAGAAGGCATCAGATCAAAGTTTTCTGTGACGGATTGAATCAGATCAACCGCCTTCAGATTGGAATCTGAAAGCAAGGTGGAGAGCCCTTCGCCTTGCTCAATGCCGAGATAGCGGGCCTGCATCGGCAGTCGCATATCGGAGTCCACGATCAGGACCTTGAGACCGAGATCTGAGAGGGTTCGGGCAAAGATGCTGACAGCGGTGGATTTACCTTCCCCCTGAGTCGAGGAAGTGACACCAACCATGCGGATGTTGCGATCGGCCCGCAGCAGGCGGAACGTGGTGAACAGGCTGCGCAGGGATTCCTTAATGGCGAAGCGCTCGCTCGCCGACATCTTGGCAATACTGTTGGAGATTTCGAGGCCGGGCTCAAGCGGCAGATATGGAATCAGACCAAGCACAGGCAACTGCAGTTCCTTTTCCGCATCCATCGGCGTATGGAAGACGTTGTCGGTGCGCTCCCGGAGAAGGGCGGCACCCACGCCGGCCAGCAGACCAAGCATCAAGGCTTGAATCAGACTTTTCTGAATGTTGGGCTCGACCGGTAAATCGGCGAACTCCGCTGGACTGATGATCTGCCAAGGGGTCGTAGAGCGGGCCAGCTCCAGTCGGAAATTCTCGCGGGCCTGAATATAGGAGGAATAGTGTTCGCGGGCGATCGACAGCCTCTGCTGCAGATCATCGAACTCCTTCATTTTGGTTGGATTGTTGCGGAAGTTCTGACTCAGCAACATGATCTGACGGTTGATTTCGTCCTGCTGTGCCACGTTGGCAAGCAGTGCTGCCTTCACCCCATCAGCGGCTTGCTGTTGCACCACCGGCAACAGCGAATTGCGGCGCGCCAGAATCGATTGCACGATGGGAGAATCTTCCCGATAGGTGGCCCGAGCATTGGCCAGTTCGGTTTCAAACTCATTGAGTTGTCTCAGGGGCGTCGTTACCCCTTCTGCGGCCTCGGCTCCGGTCCCCCTACCAGGGGTGACGATGCCATTGCGTCCGAGTTGCTCCACTGCCGTTGGCGCACCACTGGGTGACCATTGCAACTTGCCGGTCTTGATCGAAGCCAGCTGACTGTCGAGCTGAACTTGTTCAGACTGAAGATTGCGCAGCTGCTGGACCAGAGCTTCTCGCGTCCCTAAAATCGCCTTGGCGCTATCCCCAGGATCGAGGTTGTTGTTGCGCTCACGGAAGCGCATCATTTCACTTTGCAGACGCTCCACTCGCTGCATAATTTCGGGCGCCTGCTGGTCCAGAAACTTCACCCCTGAATCCAGGGCTGCCTGGCGCTCGGTGAGGGAAAAGCGGGTGTAACTCTGGGACAACTGATTGAGAATCTGGCGGCCCTTGACCGGATCGGGCCAGCGCAGGGTGACATTCAGAACGTTCTGGACGGTTGGGGAAGCCGTATCAATCGAGAGATTGGCGATCAGCTCCCCCATCCCCACCCCTTGCTTTTCAGCCAGCGGGCGAATCAACAGGGGGCTGCGCAGCAAGACCACCAGACTGGGCACATCGCTCGTGAAGTTGCTGCGGGCGATCTGCTCCATCATGCCCCCGGAGGAGGGACCGCCCCCACCCTTGGATTCGAAGGGATTACTGATCTGCATCTGAAAGCCGCCCTCGTAGACCGGCGAGAAGATGCGCTGACGCAGCGTATTGATCGCCAGCGCGCCGGTGACCACCGCGAAGGTGAACAGAAAAAGACCTTGGCGTCGCTTGACGGTGCGGATCAAGCCCGCCAGGCCGGTGCCACTGGCATCCTGCCCCCCGGCCAGAGGCGAATCGAAACCCTGGGGATCAACCAGGCTGGTGCGGGCCAAAGCCAGGCCTTGCGGCATGGCATAGGGCGGCTGGTTCGCGACCAGGGCCCCGGTGGCAGCCGAACCGGAGGCTGAACCCGAAGCGGACGCTGGATTGTTGCTGGCGTCCGAGGGGATCATTCCAGAGGGCTGGGAGTTATCGGGTGATTCTACGACCAGATTCCGCGATCGTTTGCTGGGACCGATCCTCTGGCTGAACCGTCCTGAGGCGGAAATTCGGCAGAACTGGGTAAGGTGAGGCCCCGCCTGTCCCGTCGACTCTGCCTGTGGAGGTTCCTAGCCGCTTCAACCCCATTCCAGCGGCCCGTTGGTCGTTGTCGCCAAGCCGCGCTGCCGCCCGGCTTCAGCGCCGATCCGCTGCCATGGCTCTGGGTGGCCTGCTGGCTGCTGCGCCGCTGTTGCCGCTCCGGGCGGCCGAACCGCCAGCAACCAACCCCCCATTCAGCAAACCGGCGATCGCCCAGGCCATTCCTCCGGCCCCGGGCCCGGTGCCGGGTGGCATGGTTTCAGCAGACAGCCTTTCTCTGCCGAATGTCTACAGCGATCTTTACGTGCTCGGCCCAGGCGATCAGCTGCAGCTGAACTTCCTGGATCCGGCAGCCAAAGGGGTGGGCGGCCCCGTCGAGATCCTTCCCGATGGCACCAGCACCCTGGCCCTGCTGGGTTCGGTCCAGCTCACCGGGCTCACCCTGGGGCAGGCCAGCCGCTGGCTCACCTCCCTCTACGGCAAACAGCTGGTGCGGCCACAGCTGATCCTCAGCCTGACCAAACCCCGACCCGTCCAGGTCAGTGTCCTCGGTGAGGTGAGTCGTCCGGGCCTCTACCCACTCACCTCTTATTCCACGCCGGTCTCCGCCATTCAGACAGCGGGTGGCATCACCCTCAACGCCGATATCCGCCAGGTGATCCTGCGCCGGCCGGCCGGTTCCGGTGGTTACGAGAAGCAGACCGTGCTGGATCTGGCCCAGTTGTTGCAGGTCGGCAACCAGCGCCAGAACCCCATTCTCTTTGATGGCGACACGATCATCGTCACCCGCTCCGAGAAGCCCTTGCCGAAAGAGGTGATTCAGATCGGCCTCTCCAACCTCTCCCCAGCCACCATCAACATCACCGTGGTGGGCGAGGTCAAGCAACCCGGAACCCTGGCCGTTCCAGCCAACACGCCGCTGCAGGAGGCACTGCTGCGGGCCGGTGGTCCGGTGCCCTGGCGTGCCAAGAAAAATGACATTGAACTCGTGCGCCTGAACCGCAACGGCACGACCACCAGTGAGTTCTACAGCTATCAACCCGGCCAGGACATCTCCAAGGGGTTCAACCCACCGCTGCGGGATCGGGACATGATCATCGTCAGACGCAGTTACTACGGCAAGACCATGGATCTCGTCAATCAAGTGATCTTGCCGCTCAGCTCTCTGGGCAATCTCTTCTTACAGTACGGCTATTACTACAACCGCTAGCCGCAGCAGCTGCTGCTGATTCAGCCTCCCAACACTCCTTCCACCAGCTGTCCCCATGACCTCCAAAGGCACCGGTATCAATTCCAGGGCGATCGCCTGGGCCCTGCTCAGCCAGGTGATCTGGCTGCCCTTGGTGGCGATCGACACGCACGATCGCTGGGTGGCCCATGTGCGCCAGATCACGCCGCCGAACAACGGCAACACCCAGCTGGATCAGGACATCGCCAGGCGACCTGCCCTGGGTCTAGACAAGCTTCTCGATGCGACGGCCCCGGTGAAGGATCTGGCCAGGAACGCCATCACCTCCACCGGCGTGTTGCTGAGCACCGCCGGATCGGGGGCCTCCTCCCTTCTGGATCGCCCCCTCAGCCGCTCAATTGAAGAGCTGCTGCCCCAGAATCGTGGCCCGGCCAGCGCTGCTCAACAGGGCTCCAGCGGCCCCCAGTCCACGGGCGCCAGGACGGCAAGCTCCGCGTCTGACTCGGGGAGCAACTGGATGAACAACCATTTCACCCGCGCCCAGCTGCTGGGTGGCAGCGTTGATCTCAACGATCTCCACGAAGGTTCAATGTCGCCCCTGGCGATGGTGGAACGGGCCGCCTCCCTCAGCAGCGGCGATCCGATGGGCCCCTTGCCGAGCATGTGGCGCAATCCGATGCGCCAGGCCCTGCTTCAGCTTCCCGGCGGGCCGCGTCGCATCGCCACAGCCCGGGTGATCCATGTGCCTTCGCTCAGCGTCAGCCACAGCACCGAGGTGCCCCTGGCGATCCAGAGTGATGGCAGTGTCGACATCCTCCAGACCCCGGACAACCCGGCGGTGATCAAGGAGATCGACACCTGGTCCCGTCATCAGGCGCGGCCAGCGGTGGGATCGGTGGTGCCGGCGGTGATCCATCTCCATCCCCTCGAAGCAGCTCCGGTTCTCACCCCGGACAGCCGGCCTGCGGCTCAGGCCCCGATCCACAGCACGGCTCCATCGGCCGCGACGATCACCCCCGCCAGCTCAGCCGCCAACCTGACTCCGGTTCCAGCCGCCGCCGCCCCGATGGCCGAGGCACCGCTGCCGCCAGCCGCCCAGCCGCCGGCACCGGTGGCCGCCGCTCCAGTGATTGAGGCCGCGGCTGCTCCTGCTCCTCTGGCTGCGGCTCCGGCAGCCAGTGAGGCCCCAGCGGCTGCACCGGCTGCTCCCTGATCCAGACAATCCCTCGGATGAGGGCCTGCTGTCGAGCCCCTTCGGCGCAGAACCATCGCTCTGTTCAGTTGCGTCGGTGCTGCCTCCTCTCAGCCAGGTCCGATCAACGGACCGGGCTGAGAGGGCGAGCATGGTGTGGGAATTGAGTTGGACTCAATCGGCGACAGCGTCGATGGCCTCGCAGATCGCCATTTTCTGTTCGTCGTCGTAGCCCCAGCGCTCCAGAAAGGCCACGTCCTCGCCGGCTCCGTCCCTGGCCGCGGCCAGCAGGGTTTCCAGCCGCGCTTTGACCGCCGTGGGCTCCAGCAGCCTCAGCAGCTCGCTGGCACGGTGTTGCACCCGCTCCGATCCACTCTGCTGGCTGGAATCGCCACTGCGGCGGTGGTGCAGCGCCATCGCCGTGCTCATCGCCAGATTGCGCACAGTGAGATCCACCACCCCCTCCCCGGCGAGGCGCAGCTGCAGGGCCACCGACTCGGGCAGGCGATCCATCAGGGGTGAATCCCCGGCCAGGGCCACCACGAAGAAACCACGGGCCCCATCGCGGCTGGCCACCAGTTCCGCCACCCGGTCAGCCAGCACCTCCTCGCTCAACTCGCCGGCCTCCCACAGCGCCAGCCACTGGCCGCTGATCTCAATCGCCTGGGGAAAGCTGGGCTGAAGCGGGGCGGAGGCTGTCATGGTCAAGGCTTTGGGGTTCCCGAAGGTTATGGGCAAGCCGATGCCTGCTGGCCGTGATCCATGACCCGTTGCCCTTGGCCTGCTTCCGTCGCGACGGCGGCAGCCGGGTCGCTGGCCCTGTTCAGGGGCCAGCCAAGCCCGTCAACTGCCAGGCTTGAGGGATGACAGCCCCTTCCCTTCCAGGTTCCATCGGTGCCGACACGCCGCCGGGCTACCGCTCGGGCTTCGTCGCCCTGATCGGCCGCCCCAATGTCGGTAAATCCACCCTGCTCAATCAACTGGTGGGGGAGAAGGTGGCGATCACCTCACCGGTGGCTCAGACCACGCGCAACCGGCTGCGGGCCATCCTCACCACCCCCGAAGCCCAGCTGGTGCTGCTGGACACCCCAGGCATCCACAAGCCCCACCACCTGCTGGGTCAACGCCTGGTGCAAAGCGCCCGCAGCTCCATCGGCGAGGTGGATGTGGTGCTGCTGTTGGTGGACGGCAGCCAGCCGGCAGGCCGGGGCGATGCCTTCATCGTCGAGTTGTTGCGCCACTGCCGGGCACCGGTGCACATCGCCCTCAACAAGTGCGACCAGGTGGATCCGGCGCGGGCCGAGGATCTGGCCGCCAGCTACCGGGAGCTGCTGGTGAGCTGGCCCGCTGCCCAGACGGAGGCGCCATCGGATTGGCCAGCTCGTTCGCCAGCTGCCGCCAGCCGGGATTCCAGCGCGGACGGCTCTGCCCAGCCGGCAGCTGAGCTGCCGAATCAACCCCCAGCGCAGCGCCTGGCCTGGCCCCTGCATCCCCTCAGCGCCCTCACCGGTGAGGGCTGCGCCGCCCTGGTGGCCGCCCTCGCCGCTGACCTGCCCCTGGGCCCCCACCTGTACCCCGCCGATGCGATCAGCGATCAGCCGGAGCAGCTGTTGCTGGCGGAGTTGATCCGGGAGCAGGTGCTGCACCAGACCCGCGAGGAGATCCCCCACTCGGTGGCGGTGCAGATCGATCGGATCGTCGACGATGGCCCGCGCACCGCGGTGCTGGCCACGGTGTTGGTGGAGCGCTCCAGCCAGAAGGGGATTCTGATCGGCAAGGGCGGCCAGATGTTGCGGGAGATCGGCAAGGGCGCGCGGCTGCAGATGCAGAAGGTGTTCGATGGCCCCGTCTATCTGGAGCTGTTCGTCAAGGTGGTGCCGGGCTGGCGCAGCCATCCAGGGCGCCTGGCCGAACTGGGCTATCGGGGCGATTGAGGGACTCGACTGAGAGGATGCCCTCACAGTCAGTACGCCCGCTTCGATCACCGTGACAGCGCCCCCCGCCGGCTCCACCCCCCAGGCCCCCTTCCCTCCCCAGGACATCGCCAGTTTCCTGGCCTTCTGCGCCGGCGAGTGGCTGGCCCTGCGCAGTTGTTTCGAGCTGGAGAGCGGTGAAAGCCCGACCTCGCCCGCCTCACTGGCTGTCCCGGCCAATTCGATGGCGCTGGCCAGCGACGATGCTGGTGAGGCCGCAGGCGATGGCGATGGCTGGCACAGCTCGGAGCGGGCCGAGCTGCTGGTGGCCTACCTGGAACCGGCAGCCAGCGGCGAGGCCGGTGGCCTGAGGCTGCGGCCACCGGGGGGAGGCGCTGTCCGCGAGCTGCACTTCGGCCACGACGGCAGCTTCCGCAGTCAGGCGGCACCGGCACCTGGCGCTGCCGAGGCGACCGGCGCGGCAGCTCAGCAAGAAGGGGGGAGCTGGCAGCTCTGGCCTGACGGCAGCCTGGAGCTCACCGTTCGGGGCCCCAGCGCCATCGTGCGCGAGCGCATCTGGTTCACCAAGCCCAACCTGCGGCTGCGCAGCAGCGTGGAACATCGCCCCGACGGCAGCCCCGGCCGGGCCAGCTTCAGCTCCGAGATCCGCCGCCTCAGCCGTGCCGCTGCCAGCGCCGAACCTGCCCCATGAGCGCCCTGCGCCTCGATGTGGTGAGCCTCGTGCCCGAGGCCTTCGCGCCACTGCTCGGACTCGGCGTGATCGGCCGGGCCTTCGCCAGCGGCATCGCCGAACTGCATCTGCACAACCCCCGCGATCACGCCCTCGATCGCTACCGCAAGGTGGACGATGAGCCCTACGGCGGCGGTGCCGGCATGGTGCTCAAGCCGGAGCCGGTGTACGCCGCGGTTGAGGCGATTCCGCTGCTGCCACGGCGGCGGGTGTTGCTGATGAGCCCCCAGGGCCAACCCCTGCAGCAGGCGGATCTGCGCCGCTGGGCCTCGGACTACGACCAGCTGGTGTTCCTCTGCGGCCACTACGAGGGCTTCGACGAACGCATCCGCGCCCTGGCCGATGAGGAGGTGTCGATCGGCGACTTCGTGCTCACCGGCGGCGAGCTGCCGGCGGCCACGATCATCAACGGTGTCGTGCGGCTGCGGCCCGGCACCGTGGGCAGCCAGGCCTGCCTGGAGGAGGAAAGCCACAGCGCCCTGCTGCTGGAGCATCCCCACTACACCCGCCCGGCCAATTTCCGCGATCTGGAGGTGCCGGCGGTGTTGCGCAGCGGCGACCACGGCGCCATCGCCCGCTGGCGTCTGCAACAGCAGTGCGATCGCACCGCCGCGCGCCGGCCCGATCTGTTCTGCCGCTGGCAACAGCAGCAGGGTGATCAGGCCTGAGGCCTGCTTCAGAGCAAGCCAGCCCCAACGGGTCGCTGCCAGCTCAGAGTGGCAGGACAGGAGCACCTCCCCCATGAAGCTGCGGATCGGCAACGGCTACGACATCCATCGCCTCGTCAGCGGCCGACCCCTGATCCTGGGGGGGCAACGGCTGGAGCATCCCGAGGGCCTGGGCCTTGATGGTCACAGCGACGCCGATGTGCTGGTGCACGCGATCATGGACGCTCTGCTGGGCGCCCTTTCGCTCGGGGACATCGGCCGCCACTTCCCGCCTGAGGATCCTCGCTGGAAGGGGGCTGACAGCCTGGAGCTGCTGGAGCGGGTGATGGAGCTGATCAGTCTCCAGGGCTGGAGCGTGATCAATGTGGACACGGTGGTGGTGGCGGAGCGCCCCAAACTCAAGCCCCACATCGAGGCGATGCGGGCCGCCATCGCCGGCCGCATGGGCCTGGAGCCCTGGCAGGTGGGGGTCAAGGCCACCACCAATGAGGGATTGGGCCCCACCGGCCGCGAGGAGGGCATCGCCTGCCATGCGGTGGCCCTGCTGCAGCAGGACTGATGGCCCCATCGGCGCGGCCCCTCTTGCCTGCATCCAGTTCCTAGGCTGCCACCAGCATTGCTTGCGGCCGATGGAACTGAACGGCCAGCCGGTTCCGCTCGATTTCGCCGGAATTGCCGAAATCGACGGCAGCCTGCGCAGCGTTGCCGCTGGCGATGGCCGGCTGGATGTGGCGGTGGTGGAGCATCTGCGGGTGCACGTGCCGGCCGCCGCCCGCGCCGCCTGGCTGGAAGCCGAACGGGGCAGCTGGGAACCCTGGTTGAACCGACAACCCGGCTTTCTGGGCCGCGATCTCAGCTGGGATGGCGAGCACGAGCAGGGCCAGTTGTTGATCCACTGGGCCAGCCGTGAGCAGTGGCTGGCCATCCCCCGCCAGGAACTCGACCTGGTGCAGGAGCGCTTTGAGCGTCTGGCCCATGCGGCCCTGGTGCGCCTCGGGGCGACGCCGCCCCTGGCGGAGCAGCCGGACCTGGGCGTCAATCCCTTCCCGCTGGTCTATGAGGGCGAGTTGCCGCCGCTGCCCCAGGCTGGCTTGACGCCAGAGCAGACCAACTCGAGGGAGTCGGAGTTCGGGGTTCAGCCGTCTGGGCCCAAACCCAAAGAACCAACGGCCCCCGAAACCTGATGGATCCAGGTGCCAGGCTCGACCTCGATCGCCGCCGCCGGCTCGGCATGGTCGAAGCCGTCTGGGGTGAACACAAGACCCCAGGACAGATCGCGGCGATCATCCAGCAACTGGACCAGGCCGGCGAGTTGACCCTGGTGACCCGGGTGGATGGGGCCAAGAGCCAGGCCGTGGCTGCGTTGCTGGGCCGGAGCCTGGAATCCGGCCGGAGCACTGGCCTGCACCATCACGCTGAGGCGCATTGTCTGACGATGGGGGCCTGGCCACCAGCCGATCCCGCTCTGGGCCGGGTGACGGTGCTGGCCGGTGGCAGCAGCGACCTGGCGGTGGCTGCGGAGGCCCAGCTGGCCCTGCAATGCCATGGGGTGGCCTGCGACCTGGTGCTGGATGTGGGGGTGGCCGGCCTGCACCGCTTGCTCGACCAGCTGGAGGCTCTGCGCCGGGCCCAGGTGTTGATCGCCTGCGCCGGCATGGAAGGGGCCCTGCCCACGGTGCTGGCAGGCCTGTTGCCCCAGCCGGTGATCGGGGTGCCCGTGTCAGTGGGCTATGGCGTCAGCGCCGGCGGCAACGCTGCTCTGCACGGCATGCTCGCCAGCTGTGCCCCCGGTCTCACCGTGGTCAACATTGACAACGGCTACGGCGCCGCCATGGCCGCCCTGCGCATCCTGGGTGGCGCAGGGCGGCCATCGATGGGCGACAGCGTGGCAGGCCGTCCGACGCACTGACTGGACGGCGGCGCCGACATGGCGCCCTTGAACCCAGCCGTTGTCCCGCAGCTGCAGGAAGGTGGACTGGGCCGGGGTCGGCGTCCCGATTGCCGAGCAAAGCGTGCTGGTTCAGAGATGCTGGAGATCGGGATAGGCGGTGATCAGTTCTTCGCTGCTGAGCACCTCACCGGCCCCCTCCGGCTGCCAGATCACTTCAAGCGCCAGCAGATCATTGGCGCCGAGGGCACCCAGTTGCTGGAGGCTGTCGCGCAGGGCTTCGGCCGTCGCGGATCCCTTCAGGGGCAAGCCGCGGCGGCTGGCGACGATCAAGGTGACGGCGATGTAGTCGCTGGCGCCACTGCTGCTGCCGGCCGCCACCGTGGAAGGTTCGCTGTAGCGGCGACCCGAGACGTTGGCCGTGAGTTCACGCTGCAACTTGCTGCGCTCCTGCATCGACAGCCGGTTGAAGGTGGATTCGGCGCTGGCAAAGGGCACCTGGCCCACTTCGCTGTTGGCATACACCCACAGATCGGGTTGGCGCAACAGGGCCAGGGTGGTTTCCTGCAGCACCCGTTGCAGGCCTTCACTATTGGAGGTGTCGGCCGAGCCGGCCATGCGGCGCAGATCTTCCTGCACATCCCGCGCCGTGGCGAGCATGCCCAGCTGGATCTGGGCGATCGACACCGGCCCATCGGCGCTGATCGCCCCATAGCCGCCGTCGTCGTCCGCCAGCCGGGGGCCACTGCCGCCGCCGCGCACCGCGTTGATCAACATGCCGACGATCGCCATCAGAATCAGGAAGCCGAACAGCCCACCGCCGCCAAACCCGAAGATCGGCACGATGAAGGGGAAGCCCATCCCCCCACCGCGATAGCCGCCGCCACCGCCGCCGTAATACCCACCGCCGCCGTAGCCGCCGCCATAGGAGCCCCGGGAGGAACCGCCTCCGTAGCTGCGAGGCATCGAGGGAGCGGAGCGGAAACTGCCGCCACCGATGCGGCCGCCGCTGGCCGCTGAAGCGGGATTGGGTGCGATCACCAGCAGAGCGGCGACCAGGAGTGGCACCACCATCAGGCTGAACGTTCGCCGCAGCGCGCGTGGACCCATGGGGAAGGGAAACAAGTCGTTGGAATCTAGGAACCACCTCCGACGATGGTGACCACCTCCAGCACATCGGATTCCACCACTGCCTGGGTGCTCCAGCGCTGACGCGGCAAGATATCGCCGTTGAACTCCACCACCACCAGCGGCGGGCGATAGCCGAGGGTTTCCAGCACCTGCACCAGTGTCAGCCCGGCCCTACAGCGGCGCGCTTCGCCGTTCACCCGGATCTCCAGCAGGGTCGCTGCTTCCTCCATTGCCGCTTTCTGGGCTGCTGCGTTCCCGCCAGCGCCGCTGGCCTGATCTGCGGTCATGCCTCGGCCTCCAGACCCGCCAGCAGGGCCGCCGCCGCCGCGGCGGGATCGGGGGCCTCGGTGATCGCCCGCACCACCGCCACCCGTCTGCCGCCCGCCGCCCGCACCGCCGCCAGGTTGCCGCTGTCGATGCCACCGATGGCGAACCAGGGGATCGCCGAGGCGGCTGCCGCCTCGGCCACATAGGCGAGCCCCACCGGCTCGCGCCCCGGTTTGGTGGGGGTGGGATGGACCGGTCCGACGCCGACGTAATCGCAGCCGTCCCTCACCGCCTGCTGCAACTGCTCGAGCCTTTGGGTGCTGCGGCCGATCAGGCGTTCAGGCCCCAGCAGACGGCGGGCCACCGCCGGTGGCAGATCCCCCTGGCCCAGGTGCACGCCATCGGCCTCGACCGCCAGGGCGATGTCGATGCGGTCGTTGACCAGAAACAGGGCGCCGGCCTGGGCGCAGAGGGTCTTGAGGCGGCGGGCCTGATCCAGCCGCTGCAGGTCGTCGAGCGGGGGAGGCGCGCCGGGGCCGCTGGCCTGCTTGGCCCGGTACTGCACCAGCCGCACGCCCCCCGCCAGGGCCGCCGCCACCACCGCCTCCAGATCCGGCACCGGGCTGGTGACCAGGTACAGATGGGCGCGGCGCAGCAGCTCGCGCCGGCCAGGTCCCAGCCGCGAGGCCTGGATCAGGTCCACCTCCAGGTCGTAGACGAGGTAGCGGATCGCCGCGGCCTCGCTGGCCAGCTCAGGTTCATCGCGGCGGCCGAATTCCTCCAGCACCCGCAGGGCCTCCTGGACGCGGCCCGCATTGGCCGCCAGCACGGCGCTGTCCTCAAGGCGTTCCAGCTGGGCCGGGTGGGCCAGCCCCGCCGCCGGATCACTGGCGCTGTGGCGGGCCAACTTGAAGCGTTCGTGGTGCTGGCGGCCGAGCCGCTGACGCAGATCCTTGCTGCGGGCCACCAGATCGGGGCGCTCCAGGTTGAAGCGACACCAATCCTCGAGCACCCGCAGCCCTTCGCGGGCTCGGTCCAGATTGGCGTCAAGCAG
>CALPMR020000012.1 GCA_943324725.2 Bordetella parapertussis
AGGAGCCGCCGCTCAGGCCGGTGACATCGGCAACGCGCAGGCAGAGCTGGGAGGCGCCGGCGGCCAGGGCCTGCTCGCGATCAGCCTCGGAGATGTCCCAGAAGACGTAGGCCCACTGGGGATCGCGGGGCAGGAAGACGACGCGGGTCTCGGCGGCGGGGCGGCTGGCGGGAGGCAATTCGGCCTCGATCACCGCCAGGCTGGGTCCAATGTCTTCGTGGTGGGAGCTGATGGCCTCGACCAGCTCCTCCTTGGATTTGCGGCTATAGAGCGTGACGCCGATGTCGCTCGCCATCTGTCGCAATTGACGCAGGGTCTGCGTTGCCAGGGACGAAAGCGGCTTCTGACTCACAGCAAAAGATTTCGTTTGGGATCAGTGTGGCTGACTTTCCCTCCCGATGAGCGCTCCCGGCAGTAGGCGGTCAGGATCCACTGACGCCAATGCCTTGCAAGGCAATGGGGGGCGAACGTCCTGCAACGTCCGCCCCCCAAGGGAGATCAAGGAATCGGCCGTGCCCTCCGGCGCCGGCAGGCGCCGCGGATTCACATCGAGCTGTGAATCTGGGACGTCAGCGGCCGATGCTGCGATAAGGCACCTTGGCCAGGTAATCAATGCTGGCGTTGCCTTGGGCGCCACCGACGCCGCGCAGGGCGGGAAGGCTGCGCACCCAGGGGAGGTAGTCGGCGGGGAAGCCGCCGCGGCGCTGCTGGGCCCGCTCCGGGAACGCCTTGATGGTGCCGGTGTAGATGATCTGGGGGAAGCCCAGGATGCCCCGGTGGTAGGCGTCGTAGCGGGGGGAGGTGAGGTTGAAGGGCGTTTCACCCACCTGGCGGGAGCCGACCACCCGATTGCGGTGGTAGGGCACCATGTCGTAGCCGAAGGCGTCCAGATATTCCTGGGAATTCAGGATGTCATCCACCATGCCGCGCACGCCGCGGGTCATCAGCACCGCCGACCAGGCGATCTCCTCGGATTTGCCGTGGGTGGTGCGGCCCAGCAGTTTCTCCACCAGATGGCGAGCCACCTTGTAGTTGTTGTTGAGGTTGTAGAAGCTGCGGGTGAAGGTGTCCGACAGGCACAGCGAGCGGATGAAGTCCCGAACGGTGATCTGGCCGTCGCGCAGCTGGCTCTCCAGGGTGCGATCGCGGTCGACCTTGAAGGCGTGGAAGAAGATCTGGCGATAGGCCGACTCGATCACGAAGTTCTGGTCTTCGCGGTTGAAGGCTTTGTCCAGTGAGGCGGCCTTGGGGTCCTCGTCGGAGCCGACCCGGAGGGCTTTCACCCGCGAGTTCTGGGTCGTAGGGGCGTACTTGAGGAGTGGAAGAGCCACGCGTGGTCCGGTCATCCGACGATGGCGATCGTAGAAGTGCACCCGCAGCAGGCTTCCCCCAGCCTGGTCAGGGCTTACAGACCGTAATGTTGGCGACCCGCTGGGGCGACCGCCTCTGGCTCTCACCAGCCCAGTGGTGACAGGGGGGCTGCCGGCGGGCTGGCGGTCACAGCGGAGCTGCTGGACTCGGACCCGGATGCTCCCTCCAGCCGGGTCTCGACGCAGAAGGAGGCGGTGTTGGAGAGACCTTCCACCGTGCTGGTGCGCAGACGCACGTCGGGTCCGGCGAAGCTGAAGCGCTCGAGGCTGCTCATCGTTTCGTAATCGGTGGTCAGCACCAGGGCGTTGCGCTCGTCCATGGCGAAGTGGCCCGCCACCGGGGCGGTCTCGGCATAGCCGCGATCCCGCAGCAGCAGCCCCTGACGGCCCCGCTCGTCGGTGGGGATCAGGCCGAAGATGCTCTCCCCCTCATGGGCCTCTCCGGCCTTGTCCCAGGCCATCGAGCCGCTCCAGCGCACGCGGCAGCCGCCGACCAGGGCCGCCGGATCCTGGCTGTGCAACTGGGCGATGGCGATCAGCACCGGATCGCTGGCCTGCAGTTCCACCACCTCAATGAACGATCCGCCGGCCTCGGCGCGGCGGTGCAGCAGGTGATGGCTGCTGCGCTGCGAGCGCCAGTGGCCGCAGCTGAGCTGAAAGAAACTGAGGGCGTCGTCGATCGAACCGCTCACGGGGTGTGGTCGCCCAGGGGCGCACGAACTGGTTCGATCTTGGCAACCCGGGCGTCCGCCTCGTGCCGGGACCAGGCAATCAGATCGGCCAGGCTGAGCTCCAGAGCCCGTTCCGGTGCCTGGGCCATCCCCTCGAGCTGTCGGGCCGCCGCTCCCAGCTGGGTGGCGAAGGCTGCGGCGAAGGCGGCATCGGCGCCGATCTGGGGCTGGGCCAGGATCCAGGCCTCGATGGCGTCGTGGCTGGGGGCCGGTCCTTGGCGCCGGCCGGCGATCTGCTGCAGGGTGCGCAGGCCGTGGGCCAGCAGGCGCAGCTGGTGCCGTTCGAGAGCAGGCAACAGGCTGCTCTCCAGTTCGGCCAGTTCTGCGGCGCTCAGCACCGGCTCAGCGATCGGCCTGGGGCTGGACCGGGCCGCCTGGCGCCGAGCTCCAGGGCCTGAGCCGGAAGCCGCAGGAGTGGCCTTCTTCAAGGCGCCAGTGCACCCTCTCGACCTGGCAGTCGGGGAAGGTCTGGCCGATCAGCTCGAGCTCCTGGTCGCAGACCATCGGGAACTCCTCGGCAATGCGCATCACCGAACAGTGGAACTCGCTGATCACCCAGGCCTCGGAGCCAGGATCACCGGGGTCGCGGTCGAGTTCGGCCAGGTAGCCCTCGGCCTGGCGGATCTCCACCAGCCGCTCCAGCCGCTGGGCCAGGGGGCCTTCGCCGATCCGGCCGCGGTAATCGCAGGCCTTGGCAAGGGCCTGCTGGTTCATCAGGCCCTGAATGGTTTCGGGCGGCAGGCTGCGGGCCAGGGATTGCAACAGGCCGAGGGCGAAATGTTCACTGCCATCGGGGAAGTGGCTGTGGCCACCGGAGGTGAGCCGCCAGCGATTGCTCGGTCGGCCCGGCCCCTCGGAGCTCGGGCTGGACTCGACCAGGAGATCTTCTTCCAGGCTGCGCAGGTGGCGGCGCATCACCTGAACGGAGACGCCCAGTTCGAGGGCCAGGTCTGCTGCCGTGGCCTCTCCGCGCCGCAACAACAACTTGAGCGCCGCTTCGCGGGTGGGTGCGGGGGTCTCCGTCGAAGAACCTCGGGCTGGGAGCGGGGCGCTCATGGTGGTTTGGTGATGCCCACACCATGCCACGCGCTCCCGGCTAGTGACGAGCACCGCCGGCCGGGGCAGGCGGGCCCGCGACCTGGACGGGCCGCAGGCACAATGGCCGCTTGCACCCATGGGCGGCTTCGGTGCCCTAGGCTCGATCGAAACGAAACAGCATCGTTTCGTAATTGGTCTTCGGTGCGAGCAACCTGCCGCTGCTGCCTTCATGTCTGACGCCGCCAATCTTTCCACTGCCGCAGCACTGTCTGAAGCAGCGTCCTCCGACGCAACGCTCTCTGAACCTGCACGTCCTGACACAGTGAACCCGGACGCGACTCCCAAGCCCGCTGACAACCTGGAGGTGATTCGGAAGTTCGCCGAAACCTACGCCAAGCGCACCGGCACCTATTTCTGCAGTGACCCGGGCGTGACCGCTGTGGTGCTGGAGGGATTGGCCCGCCATAAAGATGAGCTCGGCGGAGCTCTCTGCCCCTGCCGCCACTACGAGGACAAGCAGGCCGAGGTGGCCCAGGCCTTCTGGAACTGCCCCTGCGTGCCGATGCGGGAGCGTAAGGAATGCCATTGCATGCTTTTTCTCACCGAGGACAATCCCTTCCGCGGTGAGAGCCAGGAGATTTCCCTGGCAGAGGTTCAATCCCTTTGTGCCGGCTGATGCCGTTGCCCCGATGACGTCTGCAGCCACCGTTGGTGATTTGGTGAGTCAACCGTATAAGTACGGTTTTGTCACCGATATTGAAACTGAAAAGATCGCCAAGGGCTTGAGTGAAGATGTTGTTCGGCTGATTTCGGCCAAGAAAGAGGAGCCCGCTTTTCTGCTCGATTTTCGGTTGCGGGCCTATCGCCAGTGGCTGCAGATGGAGGAGCCCGACTGGGCGGCCGTCGGCCATCCGCCGATTGATTATCAGAACATCATCTATTACGCAGCCCCCAAGCAGCAGGCCAAAAAAGCCAGCCTCGACGAAGTCGATCCCAAGCTTCTCGAAACCTTTGAGAAACTCGGCATTCCGCTCAGTGAGCAGAAGCGGCTGACCAATGTGGCTGTCGATGCGGTTTTTGACAGTGTTTCGATCGCCACCACCTACAAGGAGAAACTGGCGGAGCATGGAGTAATTTTTTGCTCGATCAGCGAGGCTGTCAAGGAACACGCCGAATTGATTGAGCGCTATCTCGGTAGCGTGGTGCCGAGCAATGATAATTATTTTGCAGCTCTCAACTCAGCTGTGTTCAGCGATGGCTCTTTCGTTTTTATACCGAAGGGCGTGGCTTGCCCGATGGATCTCTCCACCTATTTCCGCATTAACTCCGGCGATACAGGACAGTTTGAGCGCACCTTGATTGTGGCTGAAGAGGGGGCATCTGTGAGCTATCTCGAGGGCTGCACCGCGCCGATGTTCGATACCAATCAGCTCCACGCCGCCGTGGTGGAGCTGGTGACGCTCGAGGATGCCTCCATCAAGTACTCCACGGTTCAGAATTGGTATGCCGGTGACGAGAAAGGTGTTGGCGGCATTTATAACTTCGTCACCAAGCGTGGCCAGTGTCGTGGTGATCGCAGTCACATCAGTTGGACCCAGGTTGAAACTGGCTCCGCCATCACCTGGAAGTATCCGAGTTGTGTGTTGCAGGGAGCTGATTCCATCGGTGAGTTTTATTCCGTCGCCCTCACCAATAACCGCCAGCAGGCTGATACCGGCAGCAAGATGATTCATGTCGGCCCCCGCACCCGCTCGACCATCGTCAGCAAGGGAATCAGTGCTGGTCATTCCTCCAACAGTTATCGCGGCCTGGTCCAGATGGGGCCCAAGGCCGTGGGTGCACGTAATTACAGTCAATGTGATTCGATGTTGATCGGTGATCAGGCGGCTGCCAACACCTATCCCTACATCCGCAGTCAGCAGCCTGATGCCAGCATCGAACATGAGGCCAGCACCTGCCGCATCTCCGCCGATCAGCTCTTCTATCTTCAGAGCCGGGGTATCGGTTTTGAAGAGGCTGTTTCGATGATGGTCAGCGGTTTTTGCCGCGATGTCTTCAACCAATTGCCGATGGAGTTCGCCGCCGAAGCCGACAAGCTCCTGGCCCTCAAGCTGGAGGGTTCGGTGGGCTGAATCGTTCTTGAACGTGGGGTTGCGGCCGCATTGAATCGGCCCCGACAGCCCACTGCCCATTCGTTCCACCGTTGTTTCCCTCCTTCTGCTTGCCGTGATCCGTTCTGACGCTCCCGTACTGCTCGAGATCCGTGATCTGCGCGCCAGCGTCGAGGACCAGCCGATCCTCAAGGGCGTCAGCCTGACGATTCGCGCCGGTGAGATCCATGCGGTGATGGGTCGCAATGGCAGTGGTAAGAGCACGCTCTCCAAGGTGCTGGCGGGTCATCCGGCCTATCGCGTCACCGGCGGCAGCGTGCTCTATCGCGGCGAGGATCTGCTGGCACTGCAGCCGGAACAGCGGGCCCGCATCGGCCTGTTTCTGGGCTTTCAGTATCCGATCGAGATTCCTGGCGTCAGCAATCTGGAGTTCCTGCGGGTGGCCACCAACGCCCGTCGCCTGGAGCAGGGTTTCGAGGAACTCGATACCTTTGCCTTCGAAGATCTGGTGCGGGAGCGGTTGAAGGTGGTGCAGATGGATCCCGCCTTCCTCGATCGCTCCGTCAATGAGGGCTTCTCCGGTGGCGAGAAGAAGCGCAATGAAATTCTGCAGATGGCCCTGCTCGAGCCCCTGGTGGCGATTCTCGATGAAACCGATTCAGGGCTCGACATCGATGCCCTGCGCATCGTGGCCGGCGGCGTCAACCAGCTGGCCAGTGCCGATAACGCCACCTTGCTGATCACCCATTACCAGCGGCTGCTGGATGTGATCACCCCCGATTACGTCCACGTGATGGCGGCGGGCCGCATCCTGCGCACCGGCGGCAAGGAGCTGGCCCTCGAGCTTGAGGAGAGCGGCTACGACTGGGTGGATGCCGAGATCGAGCGACTGGAGTCCGGCTCAGCACCACGGATCGCCGCGGAGGTGGGGTGATGGTGGCGATTCCCGTCGGCGAGCTGCGCGTGCAGGCCAGAACAACGCCAGGCCAGGATTGGCTGGCCGATCTGCTCGCCTGCGTTCCCGAGGCCGGCAGCAGCTTGATGGCGGCCCAGCAGCAGCGGGCTCGCCAGGCCCTGGCAGGGCAATCGCTGCCGTCGCGGCGGCAGGAGGCCTGGCGTTTCACCGAAGTCGCTGCGCTTGCGGCGATTCCAGCCCAGCCCCTGACGCCCCGCGAGGATCAGCCGTCCGCAACGGCCCTGCCCGCTCCCCAGACCGCCGTGCTGCGTCTGGTGCTGGACGGTCGTACGGATCCGCTGGCGGGAGTGAGCCTGCCGGCGGGGCTGGAGCGCCTGGATGCAGGGGCCCTGGAGCCGCTGTTGGGGCAGGCCCTCAGCGCCAACGGCAGCGAGGCCTGCTGGCCGGTGTTGTTGAACGGCGCCGTGGCGTCTCAGCTGCTGGCCCTGCGGGTCAGCCAGGCGGTGCCCACCGTGCTGGAACTGCTGTGCGATACGGCCGGAGCGGCGGGAGTGCTCGGCCTGCGCCTGCTGCTGGTCCTGGAAGCCGGGGCCAGCCTGGAGCTGCTGGAGGTGCATCGCGCCGGTGGGGCCAGTCTCACCAGTGTGGTGCTCGAGGCCCAGCTGGGTCGTGGCGCCCGGTTGCGCCATGGCTTGCTGGCCCAGGGGGCCGCCCAGCAAGCCGGCGATGACGGTGAGTTCCGTTCCGGTGCGGTTGCGCCGGTGCTGCTGCACCATCTGGCCGCCGTTCAGGAGGCCGGCAGTGAGCTGGAGCTGATCTCGGCGGTTTCGGGTTGGGGCCTGGCCCGGCTGGAGCCGCAGGTGGTGCAGGCCAGCGGCGCCGCCCTCACCCGTCTGCGCGGCCTGCAGCGCGTCGATGGTCGCCAGGTTGCCGATACCCACAGCCGCATGTTGTTCGCCGGTCCGGAGGGGCGCCTGGATCAGGTGCACAAAGCTCTGGCCGATGGGGCTGGCCGCAGTGTCTTCAATGGGGCGGTGATCGTGCCTCGTCAGGCCCAGCGCACCGATGCCTCCCAGCTCAGTCGCTCCCTGCTGCTCTCGGATCGGGCTCGCATTGACACCAAGCCCGAACTCGAGATCGTCGCTGACGATGTCCGCTGCGCCCACGGCGCCACCGTCAGTCGTCTGCAGCAGGACGAGCTCTTCTATCTGCAGAGCCGGGGGATCGCCGCCGGCCAGGCCCAGCGCCTGCTGCTGCGCGGCTTCTGCGAGGAGGTGCTGGCTGACTTGCCGGCTGCGGCCAGTGCCTGGCAGCCTCTGGCGCACCTGATGGGTGAGGATCCAGCCCCATGACGATCGCCCCCAACTCCCCAGGTGTCAGCGCCGCCAACCCCGGCCTGCCCTCTTCCGCCATCGATCGGCTTGAGGCCCGCAACGGGGTGACCGAGACTTCTGTCGCTGTTGCTGAGACTGCGGCCGCTGCTGCTGCTGCGCCTCCTGTCGCTTTCGGCTCCCAGCCTGTTGCCGCCTCCTTGCCGGTTTCCGTGCCTGGGATTGTGGCGGAGATGCCGGCGCTGACCTCGCAGCAGCCTTGTGCTGATGCGGTCAACCTGGCCGCCCTCACCCGGCCCGATTTCCCCCTACTCAGCCAGATCGCCTGCCTGGGCCAGCCGCTGATCTATCTCGACTACGCCGCCACCAGCCAGAAGCCCCGCCAGGTGCTGGAGGCGCTGCAGCACTACTACGGCCACGACAACGCCAACGTTCACCGCGGCGCCCACCAGCTCAGTGCCCGCGCCACCGAGGGCTTCGAGCATGCCCGCGACAAGGTGGCGACGTTTGTGGGGGCCGCCAGTCCCCGCGAGATCGTCTACACCCGCAATGCCAGCGAGGCGATCAATCTGGTGGCCCGCACCTGGGGTGAAACCAACCTGCGCGAGGGCGACGAGGTGCTGCTGAGCGTGATGGAGCACCACAGCAACCTGGTGCCCTGGCAGCTGCTGGCGTCCCGCACCGGCTGCGTGCTCCGCCACGCCGGCTTGACGCCAAGCGGCGAACTGGATCTGGACGACTGGCGCAGCAAGCTCACCGAGCGCACCCGGCTGGTGAGCCTGGTGCAGGTGAGCAACACGCTCGGCTGCCTCAATCCGATTGCCCAACTGGCACCGCTGGTGCATGACGCCGGTGCCCTGTTGCTGGTGGATGCCTGTCAGAGCCTGCCCCATCAGCGCGTCAACGTGGTGGAGCTCGGCTGCGATTTCCTGGTGGGCTCCTCCCATAAGTTCTGCGGTCCCACGGGCATGGGCTTCCTCTGGGCCCGCGAGGCCTTGCTGGAGGCCATGCCTCCTTTTCTGGGCGGCGGCGAGATGATCCAGGACGTGGGCCTCGACACCAGCACCTGGGCCGATCTACCCCACAAATTTGAGGCCGGCACGCCCGCCATCGGCGAGGCGATCGGCATGGGTGCAGCCATCGACTACCTGCAGGCGATCGGTATGGATCGCATCCACGCCTGGGAGCAGCGGCTCACCCGCCAGTTGTTTGCGAGGCTGCAGGCGATTGAGGGATTGACGATCCTGGGCCCGACTCCCGAGCAGCAGCCCGATCGCGCCGCCCTGGCGGCCTTCCATGTGGAGGGTCTGCACGCCAACGACCTCGCCGCCCTGCTCGATTCGGCCGGCATCTGCATCCGCAGCGGCCACCACTGCACCCAGCCGCTGCATCGCCACTACGGCCTCTCGGGTACGGCCCGCGCCAGCCTCGGCTTCACCACCACCCCCGAGGAGATTGATCGCTTCGCCGAGGAGCTGCAGAGCACGATCGGTTTCCTGCGGGAGCACAGCTGAGCAGGGCTGCTGCTCAGATCGGCGTCAGCACGGCCAGTGCCTCGCCCCGGTGCGCCCCCTGTCAGCGCCACTGCCAGCCGGCCGCTGCGGCTACGGCCTCGATGGCGGCGCGATCGGCCGGCATGTCGAAAGTGCTGAGATGGCCGATCACGTGGCGTTGCTGTTCGGCCGTGAGCTGGTGCCAGCTGCTGCGAACCCGCTCGCTGTAGCGCGGCAGGACGGCTGGCCGGCTTTCACGGGGATCGCGAGACACATCTGCCCAGACGAACACGCCTTCGGCGCTGCAGCCGTGGGCCTTGGCGAGCCTTGGGCCGCAGTTGGAAACCATCGGTGGGCCTGTTGGTTCCTGTTGTCTGCCGATGCTGCCTGGCCGCTGCTTCGCTGACGAGGCCCCTGGTCAAAGCCCCGTGACCGTTGCCCATTTCAGGAGCGGTGGTACGCGCCACCCTGCTGAATGCTCTGGGCCCGGTACAGCTGCTCCAGCAGCAGCAGCCTGGCCAGCTCGTGCGGGAAGGTCAGCGGTGAGAGGCTGAGCTTCCAGCTGGCGCGGGCCTTGAGGGCCGGATCGAGCCCATCGGCTCCACCGATCACGAAGGCGAGGCGATCGGAACCCGTGCCCTGCAGGCGCTCGGCGAGGGCCTGGGAACCCAGCAGTTCGCCCTCCTCGCAGAGCACCACCAGCCGCTCCTCCGGTCGCAGCTCGGCCTGGATCGCTTCGCTTTCCTTCGAGGGATTGGAATCCTTCAGTTCATTCACCACGAGCCCCGGCAGCCGCTTCAGATACATCGCCAGCCCCTCCTGGATCCAGGGCTTGCGCACCTTGCCGACCGCAAGCACCCGGATGCGGCTGGGATTGAGCACGGTGCGACGGGGGGAGCTGGGCCAGGCACCATCGTCCCCCGGCGTGGGTGGGGCAGGCCAGGGATGATGACCTGCCCCACCCATGGCCTGACTCTCTGCATGGAGGAACCGCCCGCATCGGTGCCAACGTCCAGCCTCTTCCTGGTGGTGCTGGGGGGCCGGCTGCCTCAGGCCCATATCGAGCTCCACGACGTGCGTTTCGTGGTCGGCGCCACGATCGAAGACACCTTGCCGGAGCTGCGCCGTCAGTGGTTCGGAGCCCGCAGGGGGCTTCACCTCGACAGTTGGCTGCGGGTTCGATTCGTCGATGGCTACCGGGTGGAGCTGCGGCCGGAGCCCTTCGCGGGACCGGAGCGCCTCTGGTTTGTGAACATGGGCGGCTACGACCCCAGTCAGCTGGCCGAGCAGCACGCCTTCGGGCTGGTCGTGGCCACCAGCCCCCAGGCCGCCCGCGCCGCCGCCAGCCGCCGTCTGTTGCCCGGCGCCGTGCAGCGCCACAAGGATGATCTGCACGGGGTGGATGGGGCCGTGGCCGACCCGCATCGGCTGGGGGGAAAAACTCCAGGGCCCCCTGGAGCGGAGCTGGATGACTGCCTGTCGGTTCAGACCTGCCTGGCGCTGGAGCCATCCCCTGGGCTTTCGCTCCATCTCCTCGCTGATGGTCGCCACCAACCCCTGGTACCCGACTGGTACGGCTACCGGCTGATCTGAATCGGCTGTCGAGGTGCGGCTCCTGTGGGTCTGAGCCTGAGTTGTGGATGCGCTGGCTTCCACTGCGGAGGTTCCCCCGTGCTGGGCCTTGAAGCCTGTCCCAGCTATCCCCCAGGTTCCGCAGATGGGCTTTTCAGTCATGCTGCTTCAGGGCAGTCCCGCTGGCTGACTGTGTTGTTGGTTCCTTCGTTCCTGTTGCCCGTGTCGCCCTGCTCCCTGTTTCTGGCTGTGTGGCGTGCAGGCCGCTTCGCTGCTTGGGCTGCCATTCGTCACCCTCATGCCCTTCGGCCCAGAAACCAGCGGGGCTCCATGGCCAGGCTTCTGCTCCCCGCGACGGCCTTGCTGCTGCTGAGTGCCTGCGCTCCCCGGGCCGCCAGGGCTCCTTTCCCGGTGCAGACCCTGGCCGATGCCGGCCTGAAGCCCCTGCCGGCGCCCCAAGTGGCGGCCTGTGCGGCGGCCTTGCGACTGCCCCTCGAACGGGCCCGGCCCGCCGATGCCAGCAACTTCGGTGTGCGCCAGGCCGTCGATGCCTTCGGCCGGCCGGTGCCGCATCACCCCCAGCTGATCGTGCTGCACGAAACCGTGATTTCCGCCGCCGATACGGCCCGGCTTTTCGCCACCCCCCATCCGCGCGATGACGACCAGGCCAGCTACCACCTGCTGATCGATCGGGCCGGCCAGCGGTTGCGGATCGTGCCCGATGCGGGCCGTGCCTATGGGGCGGGCATGGCGGCCTTCGGCGATTTCACCGTGCGGATCCGGCCCACCTCGGTGGGATCGCTCAACAACGTGGCCCTGCACCTGAGCCTCGAGAGCCCGGCCGATGGACGCGGCGATGGCGACGCCCATGCGGGCTACACCGCCGAGCAGTACCAGGTGGCCGCGGGCCAGGTGCTGCTCTGGCAGGCGGCCTTCGGCATCCCGCTGAGCCGGGTCACCACCCACCAGGCGGTGGACCGCAGCCACAGCCGCCGCGATCCCCGCAGCTTCCGCTGGGTGGCTTTTGATGTCGCCTGGCGCCAGGCGGCCGAGCGCTGTGGCTTGACGGCCTATGACCGGGGGCGGGCGACGATCTGAAGGGGGTGCGGAGCCGAAAGGCTCTTGGAGGACTGGTTGTGGCGGCCGTGGTGAGTCCTTGTTGTTCCGATGAAAAGACGGCGTTGACGGCGTGCTTTGTGGCGATCAACAGTTGGACCGGAATCTGGCGATGGGGTGCGGAAAGGATCTTGACCTGGGCGTTGAAACGGGTTGTCGTCGAGGAGCTTTGTCGCCGTTTTTTTTACGGATCAACCGCGCATCTCCAGGGCATCGCATTGAAAACTGTCGCTGTCTTAAGGGCCTGTTTCATCAAGAAAATCCTCCGTCACGATGGTGATCAGCCTCATCTTGTATTCAGATTGGCCCTGTTGCCGTCGACACGCCGCTTGCTTTCAGGCTTGGACGCGTGCAGACTTGTCATTTAACTTGAGGCATGGTCTTTCTTGTCGTTCTGGTTGTCTTGGCTGGTCTGATCGGCGGAGCGATCAATGCCCTGCTTTCGGATAATGGCTTTTTGATGCCGAGGCCTCAGAGTGTCGGTGGCGGAACGATTTACAGACCAGGCTTCCTGGGCAACATGCTGATCGGAGCTGTGTCGTCGTTTGTATCCTGGGCCTTGTACGGCCCCCTGGCCAATGTGGTTATTGCCGGTCCAGCAGCGTCCCTGAAGGAAGGCGGCGCTGTGGTGCCTGGAATCACCCTGTCGTCCCTGGGTGGTGCCGTGCTGGTGGGCGTGGCTGGATCGAGATGGCTGACCAATGAAGTGGATAAGGCCATGCTCAGAGATGCCTCGGTGATCGCCGCCCGCTCCCAGGCTCAGAATCCAGATGAGCAGGAACAATCCACCCAGATCGCGAATTCGATGTCGCTCTCAAGCTCCCCTGCCCATCTGCTCAGACTGGTGCAGAATCTGCCCAATATCGGCACTGGCCAAAATTCTTGAGTTTGTGGCAAGGATATGGCACATCACTTGGGAGTTGCAGCCTTTATCGCTCAGCTCCAGGCCACCGATCAGTTGCGGCTGAACCCTCTTCAGGCCCCATTTCAGGGCGCTGATCCTCCGCCCAGTAGCTCCCGCACCTCGGCGGCGGCCGCCAGGCCCGCTTCGATCGCCCCTTCGAAGTAGCCGGGCCAGCGGCTGGAGGCCTCGGTGCCGGCCCAGACCACCCGGCCATGGGGTTGCTGCCAGATCGAGCCGTAGGTGGTCCAGGCGCCGGGGGCGACGTAACTGGTGAAGGCGCCGCCGCTCCAGCTCTCCTCGTTCCAGTTGTGACTCAGCAGCTCCGTCGGTTCGCCGGCCTCCGGCCCCCACCAGCTGACCAGGTCCTGCAGCAGCGCCCGCCGGCGTTCGGCCGGGCTGAGGCGCTGCCAGCGCACGGCCCGCTCGCCGGCGATGAAGCCGGCCAGGATGCCGGGCCCGCCCGGCGCTGAGCTGTCGACCGTGAGCTCCAGGGTGGGCCGATTGCCGATGCCCAGGCCGTTGAGGCCGTTCCGCCGCCAGAACGGCCGCGGGTAGCGCGCCAGCACCTTGACCATCGACCCCATCGGCGAGCGCTGCAGCAGGCCCGTCCACTGCGGTGGCAGGGCCGGATCGAAGCGGATGCCCAGCCGCAGCGGCGGCGGAATCGCCACCACCGCCGCCGCCGCCCTCACCACCTCGCCATCGCCATGGCTGACCCGTACCCCTTGGTCGCTCTGCTCAATGGCCCCCACCGGCGCGTTCAGGCGCAGGGCTTCGGTCAGTTCCCCGGCCAGCCGTTCCGCCACCTGGGCGGCGCCGCCCTCCACCAGCCAGGCCTCCGGCGTCTCGTGCTGGGGGGCCACGGCCTGGGTCCAGGCCAGATGCAGGATCGAGCTCTCGTGGGGCTCGAAGCCGCCCGAGCCCCCCATGCGGCTCAGCCAGGCGAAGGGGTAACGGGCCAGCTCGCCCGCCCCCTGGCGCTGCAGCCAGTCGGCGATGCTGAGCCGATCGAGGGCTTCGGCATCGGGGGTGCTCCAGGGCGAGCTGGGCGGCACCTGCTCCACCAGCTCCTGGAAGTGCCGCTGCAGGGCCAGGGTCTGCTCAAGCTCGGCGGGCGGCAGAGCCAGTTCCTGCGGGCGAAAGAACAGCAGACTGGCGCCGAAGTCGTGCTCGACGCCGGCCCGGTGCGCCGCACCGTTCCAGTGGAACAGCCCGTCACCGTCGTAGTGGGTGGGATAGCGGCGCAGGCCGAACTCCTCCAGCAGTGCGATCAGGCGGTGGTGGCTGGCCCCCACCCACTGGCCGCCCAGATCCACTCGCCATCCCGAGGGCGTCGTCCGGCCGTGCATGCGCCCGCCCCAGCGCTCGCGCGCCTCCAGCAGCTGCACCGTCAGGCCCTGGCGCCGGAGCTGGCGGGCGCAGATCAGGCCGGAGAGGCCGGCGCCGACCACCACCACGTCGACCGTTCCCCCATCAGCCCTTGTCAGGTCAGGGATCGACTCCGTCATCGGTGAACCTCAGGGACGTGGGGGGATTGCTAGACAGAGTCGCCAGCGCACGTCGAATCTGCTGTCGGACCCTGCCACGGACATCGTCTCCAGCCAAGGCCCCGCCAGCCAGGGCTCCGCCAGTGGCGCCGGCGAGGTGATTGGGCTGCGCAACGTCAGCCGCCGCTACGGCGAGCTGGTGGCTCTGGAAGATCTCAGCCTGGCGATCGGCGCCGGCGAGTTCTTCTCCCTGCTGGGGCCCTCCGGCTGCGGCAAGACCACCATGCTGCGCCTGATCGCCGGTTTCGATCGCCCCCAGGCGGGCCGGATTTTGCTGCAGGGCCGCGACCTCACCGAGGCGCCACCGCACCGGCGGCCGGTGAACCTGGTGTTTCAGAACTACGCCCTCTTCCCCCATCTCAGCGTCTGGGACAACGTCGCCTTCGGCCCTCGCTCCCAGCGGCTGGCGGACGCGGAGATTCGTCGGCGCGTGGGCCAGAGCCTGGAGGTGGTGCGGCTCGCCGAGCTGGCCCGGCGCCGGCCCCACCAGCTCTCCGGTGGCCAGCAGCAGCGGGTGGCCCTGGCGCGGGCGCTGGTGAACGCCCCGGCCGCCCTGCTGCTCGATGAACCCCTGGCCGCCCTCGACCCCGATCTGCGCCGCACGATGCGCTCGGAGCTGAAGCGCATCCAGCGCGAGGTGGGCATCACCTTCCTGCTGGTGACCCACGACCGGGAGGAGGCGCTCAGCCTCAGTGACCGCCTGGCGGTGCTGCACGGCGGCCGGCTGGAGCAGGTGGGCACGCCCCGCCAGCTCTACGACCAGCCCCGCAGCGCCGTGGTGGCCACCTTTCTGGGGGCCGCCAATCTGCTGCCCGACCGCTCCGGCACCGGGGTGCGACTGCTGCGGCCGGAGCGTCTGCGGCTCCGTGCCACGCCGCCGCAGGCGGGAGAGCTGGGGCTGCAGGCACGGGTGCGGGAACTGGTCTTCCAGGGGGCGACGGTGGAGGTGCGGCTGTCAGGCGCGGCTGATCTGCCGCTGATCGCCATCGACACCAGCGCCGCTCTGCCGGACAATCTGCGCATCGGAACCGAAATCTGGTGCTGCTGGAACCCAGACGACAGCCATCTGCTGGAGGCCTCGCTGAGCTGATGGCACCGCCTTTCCCCAACGCTCGCTCGGCGGGCAGCGGCCCTGCGATGGGCGGGCGTCGCACCTTTCTGCGGCGGCTGGCCTGGGGCGCCTCCGGTGCCGTTCTGGCCCCCGCGCTGTTGCAGGCCTGTGGCCGGGGGCCGCAGGGAAACGCCGGCAAAGGGGGCGGCGATGGTGGTGGCGAACTGGTGATCTCCACCTTCCCCCTCTACATCGATCCGGGCCAGCCCGGCGCTCCCGGCAGTGTCGAGCGCTTTCGCTCCGACACCGGCATCCAGCTGCGCTATGTCGAAGACATCAACGACGTGCGCCAGTTCTTCGCCCGCATCCAGCCCCAGCTGGCCGCCGGCCGGCCCCTGAGCCAGGACCTGGTGGTGCTGACCGGCTGGATGGCCGAGCGGCTGATCCGGCTGGGCTGGCTCGATCCCCTGCCCCTGGCCGAGGTGCCCAACGTCCGCAACCTGATCCCCTCCCTGCGTCAGCCCGCCTGGGATCCACAGCAGCGCCACAGCCTGCCCTGGCAGTCGGGCATCGCCGGCATCGCCTACAACATCAAGGCCACCGGCCGCGAGTTGCGGGGCATCGACGACCTGTTTGATCCGGCCCTGAAAGGGCGGGTGTCGGCGCTGCTGGAGATGCGCGACACCATGGCTCTGTTGATGCTGGCGGACGGCCAGGACGTGACACGCCCCACCTGGGCGGCCGCCCAGCCGTCCTTCGATCGGCTCGAGCAGGCCCGCCGGGACGGCCAGATCCGTCGTTTCACCGGCAACGACTACCAGAACGATCTGCTCTCCGGCAATCTGGCCGCCTGCATGGGCTGGTCCGGCGATGTGGCCCAGCTGGCCCTGGAGCAGCCCGACCTGCGCTTCGTGGTGCCGGAGAGTGGCGGCGTGCTCTGGGCCGACGTGATGGTGATGCCCAGGGGGGCTCGCCACCGGCGTGAGGTGGCCGAATGGCTGAACTGGGTCTATGAGCCGATTGAGGCGGCCCGCATCGCCGCCGCCGTGCAGTACATCTCGCCGGTGCAGGGGGTGCAGCAGGTCCTGGCGAAGGATCCGGCCACCGCTGCCCTGGCCCGCAATCCGCTGATGTTCCCGGATGCGGCCGAGCAGCAGCGCTTGCACATGTTCGGCCCCCTGAGCGATGCGGAGGAGGCCCGCTGGGATGAGCGCTTTGCCCGCATCACCGAGGGCTGAGCCACTGACTGCTGAACCACTGGCTGCTGAATCGCCCAGGGTTGAACCGCTGAGCCAGCCCCAACCTGGGCAGGAGCTTTCCAGGCGCCGGCGCAGCAGGCGTTGGTGGCCCTGGCTGCTGCTGAGCCCGGGCCTGCTCTGGCTGCTGGGGCTGTATCTGCTGCCGCTGCTCGGCCTGCTGCCGCTGTCGCTCTCGGAGCCGCTCAGCCGCTTCGGGCTGGAGACGGTGTTCACCGGCCGCCTGGCCAACTACCAGGAGGTGCTGCAGGCCCATGGCCCGATCCTGGTGCGTTCCTTCGCCTACGCCGGCCTGGCGACGGCCCTCGGTCTGGTGCTGGCCTATCCGCTGGCCTACGCGATCCGCTTCCGCGGCGGCCGCTGGCAGCCGCTGCTGATCGGCCTGGTGGTGCTGCCGTCGCTCAGCTCCTATCTGGTGCGGGCGATCGCCTGGACCAGCCTGCTGGGGGATCAGGGGCCGGTGCTGGCACTGGTGGCGGCCCTGAGGCTCACCGGACCGCTCA
The DNA here is from genome assembly GCA_943324725.2 of Bordetella parapertussis. GTDB lineage: Bacteria > Cyanobacteriota > Cyanobacteriia > PCC-6307 > Cyanobiaceae > Cyanobium. The sequence goes on from CALPMR020000012.1 coordinate 16,940, forward strand.
ATGCCATGGGGGTTCTGATCGATGGCCGGCTGCTGAACACCGCCACGGCCGTGATCCTCGGGCTGACCACCAACCTGTTGCCGTTCCTGGTGCTGCCGCTGGTGGTGGCGATGGAGCGGATCGATCCAAGGCTGCTGGAGGCCGCCGCCGATCTGCACGCCGGCCCCCTGCGGCGCTTCATGCAGGTGGTCTGGCCCCTGTCGCGGCCGGGGCTCGCCGCCGGCATCCTGCTGAGCCTGATCCCCGCCGCCGGCGATGTGGTCAACCCCCTGTTCCTGGGCGGGCCCAACAACCGCATGATCGCCAACACGATCGAGAACCTGCTGCTGGTGCAACTGCAGGCGCCGCGGGCAGCGGCGCTGACCCTGGTGCTGATGGCCCTGATCACGCTGGCCGTGCTGCTGCAGCTGCGCGGCCGCGGCGTTCAGGAGCTGCCCCTGCCATGAACCGGATCGGAGCTGTGCTGCTGGGGTTGTGGAGTGCGCTCGCCTACGGGCTGCTCTATGCGCCGGTGGTCGTCACGGTGCTGTTCAGCTTCAACGCTCCCCGCGGCCGCTTCAATCTGGTCTGGCAGGGCTTCACCCTGGCGAACTGGCGCCAGCCGCTGCGGGATGCGGCGCTCACCGACGCCTTTCTGACCAGCCTCGTCCTGGCTGTGGCGGCGGCCCTGCTGGCGGTGCTGCTGGGGGGCCTGATGGCGCTGGCCCTGGAGCGCGCCCGCTTCCGGGGCAGCGGCTCGATCGAGCTGCTGCTGGCCTTGCCGCTCACCAACCCGGAGATCGTGCTGGCCGCGGCGCTGCTCAACCTGTTCGTGGGCGTCGATCTGCCGCGGGGGCCGCTCACCTTGCTGCTCTCCCACAGCCTGTTCTGCCTCAGCTATGCCGCCCTCACGCTCAAGGCCCGGCTGGCGGGCTTCGATCCGACCCTGGAGCTGGCGGCCCAGGATCTGGGGGCGCCGCCGCTGCAGGCCTTCCGCCGTGTCACCCTGCCGCTGCTGTTGCCGGGGCTGCTGGCTGCCAGCCTGCTCTCGTTCTCGTTGTCGTTCGACGATTACGTGGTCAGCAGCTTCCTGGCCGGCGAAACAGTGACCCTGCCGCTCTATCTGGCCGGGGCCTTCCAGCGCGAGATCTCCCCCCAGATTCAGGTGCTCTCCACCCTGGTGCTGCTGGTCAGCGCCGTCCTGCTGGTGCTGGCGTCGCCGCGGCAGGGGCGGCCCTGATCCGAGCCGGCCCTGGTCCCCGCGGCAATTGAGGATGGGGGAGCTGGATTGCAAGCCTCCTGCTCCCCATGAACATCAACGGCACCCCCTGGCGCACCATCGGTCTGGAGGAGGGGGGGCGCTCGGTGTGGGTGATCGACCAGACCCTGCTGCCGCACCGCTTCGAGACCCTTTCCCTGCGCTCCCTGGATGATGCGGCCGCGGCGATCAGCACCATGGTGGTGCGCGGCGCGCCTTTGATCGGGGTGACAGGCGCCTATGGGCTGATGCTGGCCCTGCAGGCCGACCCCTCCGACAGCGCCCTGGCGGCGGCCTTCGAGCAGCTCAACGCCACCCGCCCCACGGCAGTGAATCTGCGCTGGGCCCTGGAGCGGGTGCGCGATCGGGTGACGCCGCTGCCGCCGGCAGAGCGGGCGGCAGCGGCCCGGCAGGAGGCCGGCGCCATCGCCGAAGAGGACGTGGCGATGTGCGAGGCGATCGGCGAGCACGGCCTGCGGCTGTTCCAGCAGCTGGCGGCGGCGCGGCCCCCCGAGCGCCAGGGCGAGCCGTTGCGGGTGCTCACCCACTGCAATGCCGGCTGGCTGGCCACGGTCGACTGGGGCACGGCCCTGGCGCCGATCTACAAGGCCCACCGCGCCGGCCTGGCGATTCATGTCTGGGTGGATGAAACCCGCCCCCGCAACCAGGGGGCCAGCCTGACGGCCTTCGAGCTGGGCAAGGAAGGGGTGCCCCACACGGTGATCGTCGACAATGCCGGCGGCCATCTGATGCAGCACGGGCTGGTCGATGCGGTGATCGTCGGCACCGATCGCACCACCCGCCGCGGCGATGTCTGCAACAAGATCGGCACCTATCTCAAGGCCCTCGCCGCCTTTGACAACGGCGTGCCCTTCTATGTGGCGCTGCCCGCCTCGACGATTGACTGGAGCATCGCTGACGGCGTGGCCGAGATCCCGATCGAGGCGCGTTCGGAGCTGGAGGTGACCCACATCCAGGGGCTGGCGCCGCAGCCTGGCGAGCAGGGGCACAGGGCAGCCCTGACCAGCGTGCAGCTGACTCCAGACGGCTCAGCCGGCTTCAATCCCGCCTTTGATGTCACCCCGGCGCGGCTGGTCACCGCTCTGATCACCGAGCGTGGCGTGGCGGCGGCGACGGAGGACGGCCTGCGGGGGCTCTATCCCGGCAGTTGAGCTCGGGCCGGGTGAGGTTCAGGTTGCGGGGGTGAGCCCCGGCGATCGCACCGAGGGCAGCCGCAGCTGAAACGGCGGGCCAGCCGGCCATTTCAGCTGCGGCTGCTTGTCCATCCCTGCGACTAGTGGCAGGACCTGCTGCGCCCCCCGGCGCTGAGTCTGCCTTCCGGTGACCAGCCGCTGGAGCCTGGGCGTCATGCTTCTGATCGCGGCATGGTTTGTAATTAACAAGCCCAGATGTGCTGCAATTTTTACCATCATCAGGCAACGGAAGAGCCCTATCATTATTCAGGTATTCGCCTTTCCGCATGAAGTCCGCATGAAGGAGGCAATCCCAACGATGAGCATATCGTCCGAGAAGGTCGTCACAGCACGCATCGATACCCTCTTCAAACAGAATCCAGTCGGATCTCAGGATCTGGAGGCCTCGGAGAAGGTTCTGGTAAAGGCTGGTACCCGCATTCCGATCAGGGCCGTCTCGCCCGATCGCTATCAGCACGTCAAGCTCCAGCTGCTCAACCCTCTGCTGGCCAGCGATGGCAGCACCAGTCTCAGCACGGTCTATGCCTACCAGCCCCATGTGCAGATCGAGGGGCTGCCGCAGGCGATCAAGCTTGCCGTCAGGTACCGCGGCCAGACTGATAACGACTGGCATCCCACCTTCGGCAATGGCTACCGCCAATGCAATCTCACCTCCTGCACCATGCTGGCCGATTTCTTGCTGACCGGGGAGCTTACCTGCCGGGCGGCGGCCCAGGGGCTGAAGGAGCCAGAATCGGTCTATCAGAAATTGCTGGCCAAATACGGTGACACGACTGATCACAACTGCCAGACCGAGGCATTGAAGGATCTTGGCATCGAATCTTATTACACCCAGCAGAGCCTTTCGGCTGATGATCTGCTGCTTTCTCTGTGCCAGGGAATTCCTGTGGTGATCGGGATGAAGTACAAGAGCGGCGGTCATATCGTGCTGCTGGTGGGGTCTGATCCCGATCGCCAGATCTGGCTGGTCCACGACCCCTTTGGCACCCGGCATGGTGCCTCCGATAGCTACGACATCGGTATCGGTGGTGCCTATGACGAATACAGCTATGACACCTTCGATCGCATCTTCTGGGATCGGGGCGCGGGCAGCGGTGATGGCCGGATTGTCACCAGCGTCAAGGGCAAGCCCACCGGCCTCAGGGCCGGCCTCTGAGCTGGGCACGCCTAGGCCTTGGCAAGCCAGGAGTCCAGTCTCAGCCAGTTCCATGCTCCTGGTCGGTGAGCCGCGGAGCTTGCGAGCCGGCTGAGCACAGCCCGGTTGCTGCCGAAACTTTCCGAGTGGCCGGCTGAGGAAGTCTGGCTTTGAATTGCATTCAACGTTCTTTCTAATCGTCATTTCCCTTCTTTATGACCAGACTCTCACCTGAGAAATTTCTCGACTTCATCACGTTTTTCCGCAAGGACAATCCCAATCATGTCGAAGCGATGAAGGCCTTTGCGGTAAAGGTTGATCCAGTCCTCATGGATGACACGGCGGCCTGGGTCGTTCAATTCCGCACCCCTCCCCAAGCGCTCATCCCATCCCAGCCAGGCGCTGGTGCCGCCCTGATCAGCAAGGAGCAATTGGCGCAGATCTGGATCTGTGCTCCGGCGATGATTCAGGACAGTGAGGTGGCTGAGCTGAATGCCTGTCTGAATCAATTCGGTATCACCACAAAGTCCAGGCTCCGTCATTTCCTCAGCCAGACGGCCCATGAATCGGGTGGAGGACGTTACAAAAAGGAACTCGCCTCAGGTTGGGACTATGAGGGCAGGACCGATCTTGGTAACACCCAGTCAGGCGATGGTCCTCGCTTCAAGGGGGGCGGCTATATCCAGCTGACCGGGCGGGCTAATTATCAGGATTTTGCTGATTTCATCAAGGATCCTGCCGTGATGCAGGGTGTTGACTATGTGGCAGAGCACTACCCTTTCAGCTCGGCAGGCTTCTGGTGGCAAAATCATAAGATGAATCAGCTTTGCGATTCAAGCCCAAGCGTCAAGGATGTCACCTTGCGGGTCAACGGTGGTACCAACGGCTTGGCGGATCGGGAGATGTATTACCAGCGCTGTCTGGCCGCCATTCCCTGAATTGGATTCTGGATCAGCGCTGGACCGGCTGGGCTGGATTGATTCCCTGGTGGCAGTAGCCCACCTCCCCCTGCCGGCGAGGCTTGCAGGGAAAGCGCAGTGGCACGACGATCCTGGCTCCGCAGGCGCGATGCGGGAGCACGGTGTTGCCCTGGGCCAGCACCGCTCTGGATCAGATCCCCCTCCACTGGATCGCGCCCCGTCCGGTAGGCAGGCCCGGTTTCGGAGGCTGCTGCTGGCGGTAGGTTGAGTGGATCGACGGGCTCAGCTGCTTTCAGCCTGCCCTGCTGGGCGCGGTGAGGCGCTGGCGGAGGGTCTGCGGGGGCGGGATCCCGGCCCCCTCGGGCTCGTAGCATTCGCTCCAACAGAGGGTTCCTAACAGATGGGTGATGGCGCCATCAGCCGCGAGGAGATCCTCTCCGGTGGGCTGGCGCGTCAGCGGCGAGCCCGGCTGCTGTTGCAGCGCCTGCTGGCCTGCCTTGATGGCCCGTCCCAGGCCCCTGTCCCTGGCACAGACGATGCCCTGGCCGAGCAACTGCGGGAGTTGCGGACCAGAAGCTGCGGCAGCAGAGCGCTGGATGGCCGCGAGCTGCTCGATCAACGGGACCGCTGGCAGGCACTGATTCCGGCAGATCCGGCTCTGCGGGCGGAATTGCTGCGCCAGCTGGAACAGGCCGTGGCCTTCACCCCGGATCAGGCGCGCGAGCTCGCTCGTCTGATCTCACCTGGGTCCGAGGCCGTTCATCCCCCTGCTGCCGCTGCCCCGGCTCCGCCCCCCGCCCCGGCGCCGTCAGCGCAGCAGGCCGTCCCGGAGACGGCGGTCGTCCAGTCCAGTGCTTTCGTGGGGCCCCTTGCCTCCGCCTCGACAGCCAAGGAGCGGCCTGACAACCAGCGCCGTTGGTTCGATCCGGCCACCTGGCCGGTGGGGATCAAACTCGGCGGTCTGCTGGTGCTGTTTTCCCTGTTTCCAGCCCTGCTGGTGGGCAACGTGGGGGCCCTGCTGGCCCAGAAGCAGGCCGAGGTCAGCGGCGAACGACAGCTGGCCGGCCTCGCCAGTTCGGTGGCGCGCGGGCTGAACCGGGAGATGGCCGGCTACGTGGAGCTGATCCGCTTTGTCGCCAAGGATCCGGGGGTGGTGGCGATGGCAGGCGCGCCCCAGGCGCAGCGGGCCAAACTGGCCAAACCCGTGCTCGCCCTGTTTGATCGCCTGCAACAATCCCATCCCCAGGCGGTGTTCACCTATCTGCTGGATCGCGAGGGCCGCTGTATCGCGGCATCGGATCGCAAGTTGATCGGCCATGACTACAGCTTCCGCACCTATTTCCAGCGGGGCCTGCATCAGCCTTTCTATGTCAGTGGCACCTATCTGCCGATCAGCACCACCGACCGTTCCGCTGCCATCTCGATCACCAGTCCCGTGCGCCGGGGCGATGAGGTGGTTGGCGTGGCGGTGGTGGCGACGCACACCCTGGCCCACTCATCGGCCCTGCAGGTGACCAGCGGCACCCACGCCATGGTGGTGGAAGGTGATGGTCTGATCTCTTCGGCCAAGGATCCGGCCATGCGGCTCGGCATCCTCGGTCCCGTTGGTGCCCAGGCCCGGCAGATCCAGAGGCGGGTGAGCCTGAACGCCAGGATCGATCGGGGGCTGCGGTTCCGGCGGCAGCTCTCCTATCACCCGATCTCGGCCTCGTTGTTGCCGTTGCTTGCGTCGTCCCAACCGGGGTTCGGCCTGGGAGAGCTGGATGGCAAGCCGATGGTGGCGGCCTGGCAACCCCTCGAAACCAAGGGCTGGACGGCGGTCGTGATGGAGCCGTGGGCCAGCTTCACCACTCCCACCCAGCAGGTGCAGCATCGGGTTGTGCTGCTGGCCTCCTTGCTGGGTCTGGTGGCGATGCTGGCGGCGGTCGCCGCCAGCCGTACCCTCTCGGGACCGTTGCGGATCCTCACAGAGGCGGCGACCCAGCTGGAGAGCGACGACGTGGTGAACCAGAGCAACCTGGTCCGGGTCAGCCGTCGCCGCGACGATCTGGGTGTGCTGGCCACGCGCCTGCTGGAGGCCTGTCGCCAGACGCGGAAACGGGAAGCTAACCTCAAGGCCCAGGTTGCCGCTCTCCACATTGAAATCGACCAGGGACGGCGCGATCGGGATGTCGCGGTCATTGTCGAGAGTGATTTTTTCAACGACCTGAAGGCGGCAGCAGCCGAACTGCGGCAGCAGCGACGTAGCCCCCATCGCAAGTCGAGACCTGCCTCCTGACTCCATGACCCTGATCATTTCCGTGCACTCGTTCCGTGGTGGGACCGGCAAGAGCAACATCACGGCGAGCCTGTGTGCCGTGCTGGCCCAACAGGGCAAACGGGTGGCGGTGGTGGATACGGATATTCAGTCGCCGGGCATCCATGTTTTGTTCGGTTTTGAAGCCGGCAGCATCGATCGCTGCCTCAATGACTATCTGCACGGCGAGGCCACGATCACCGAGGTCGTCTACGACGTCACCCATGTCGCCGCACCGGTGGCGGACGGTGGCCAGATTCTGTTGATTCCAGCCAGCATCAAAGCCAGGGACATCACGCGGGTGCTGCGCGAGGGCTATGACGTGGGCCTGCTGAATGCC
>CALPMR020000013.1 GCA_943324725.2 Bordetella parapertussis
ACATCGCCCATTTCCTTGACCTTGGCAAGCAGATCGGTGCCAGTGAGCATGGCTATCACAACAGAATCATCATGGACATCATACCAATTGACGGCTGACACCTTGGGACCCTCTGGGTGGAATTATCACTGGATCGCTGCACTTCTGCACCCGGCGGAAAACCGGTCCTGGCCGCTGAGCCTTGATGGCGGCAGGGGCTGCAAGGCGCTGATCCCCACCCGCAGCCTCCCGGCTTGTCACACCGTGCCTGAGGGCGGCTTGTCCGTCAGCCGATCCGATGGACTGCTGCAGGCACTGCTGATCGAGAAGGCTTCGCTCTTCTCCACCCTGCTGCCGCACTGGTAACTCAGGGCTCCCGTGTCACCCCCCCCTTGGCTGAGCACCGGTTGGCGTCAAAGCCGGTTGACCGCAAGCAGCCGCACCGGCCTGATGCGCTGCACTGCAGCTGATGTGGAGGATTGGTCCGTCAGATTGCGCAGTCGCAGCGGTGAAGCTCCTGAGGGCGAGGGCCCTTGGCGACGCAGAAACAGGGAAGACTCGGCGCCCTTGCAGGTTCCCGGCACCGTCAGCTGGGAGCGGCCGCGGCAGGCAGCTTCACAATCAGTTACGATTCACGAAACACTTCGAAACGTCCATGGCTGATTCCGCTTCTCGCTTCGGGTTTGTCGCCTTCGCCGAAACCTGGAATGGCCGTCTGGCCATGCTCGGGTTTGTGATCGGCCTGGCCACCGAGCTGCTCACCGGTCAGAGCATCCTCTCCCAGATCGGTCTGGGCTGATCACCATGAGTACCGATTACACCGCAGCGATCACCGGCCTGATTGCCGTCGTCGTCCTGGTCACGGGGATGGTTGTTTTTGTGCTCAGCCGCCCCAGTGACCTGGCACCACGCAACTGAATCACTGTTACTTCCAATCCAACATCCACAAGAACGATGACCAACACCCCTGTCAACGAGACCTCGTTCAGCAACCGTGCAGAAGAACTGATCCACATGGAACAGCTCAAGCGCGTTGAGTTGTTCAACGGCCGCGCCGCCATGCTTGGCATCGTGATCGGCATCATCACCGAGGGTCTGACCGGTGCTGGCATCGCCCACCAGATCGGCCTTGGTGCTTTGGTGGATGGCTACGCGGCCTGTCACGCCCAGTTCCTGCCCTTCTGCTTCTGAATCCCAGCCCCGATGGGGATGGATCGATTCACCCCCCGGGCGATGCCTGGGGGGTTTTTAGTTATCCATACCACTGACGCCGATGATTCCACCGGCTGCACCCGCCCAAGGCTGACGATCTGCAGATGCCTCTTCTCAAGCACCGGTCACGACCTGGTGATGAGATCAACAGGATGTCCGCGAGTCACTTGTCGGCAATCTTCAACAGTCCAGCTCCGCCATATCCACTTGTTGAGAGTACGAGCTTCCACAGCAATGGGATCGCCAATGCACTCGCTGCAGCTTGGTCCATTCCTGATCGCAGACCAGTCTGCCGGGCCTCCGCCAAAGGCCTTCAGCTGTTGCTGAGCTGCACCCGGGAATCATGTTGCGGTCAAGGGGCCAACAGGTTCATGGTGAGCTGCCTGCTTCTGGCCTTTGAACGGCTGGCTGCCTGATCGTCGTGCTGGCGGATTGCGGTTGGGCTGGGAGTCCGGATCTGGATATCTGACTATGCTCCCCATCCCCGTAACCGCAAGCCTCAGCGGATTAGTATCACCCTTCCCTGAGCGCTCTATCAGCACATGCTTGATGTCAGCGATAAGCAGGGGCGATCACTCTCCAACATCGCCACCCACTGGTTGGAGTGCCAGGCAAGAGCGATCAACAACCGGAGTGCCTGAGGCCTTAGATCCCGTGCTTTGGTAAGACTCGCCTTGCCCAGCCGCCGTGGCAGACGCTGGGGAGCGACCAGGCATGATGGCTCAACTTCCCTCAAATCTGTGGGTGAGTTTACAAGGACGATCTCAGAATCACCAGACTTCTTGATGACCGATCAACCTCGGCGACCTTCAAGGTCAACTCCGGGAATGGCGTGCGGCAGTACATCGCATTGGCGATCCGTTATGCCCCGATCACAATCACAAAGCAGCAATTGAATCTGAAGCAGTATCCATCTAGGTTGCGGCGGGGCCATTGGTCAACAGTGAAGATGCGGAGCGACGCAAGCAAGTTGATGTTCCTGTTGTCCAACGGCATGATGATTCGGCGGAACCCAGGTCAATCAATGGGATGGCGGCCTTTGATGGCGATCAACCCATGCGTGCAGTCGGCAGCGCCGACAGAACGAGAGCCCAACATGCCATCGGTGAGCACAAAGCAGCTGGCTGCCAGATACAGCTGGCTCAGTGCGCTGTTAAACCTGGGCTGAAGTCGGAAATGATCAGCATCTCAGCCTCCAGTCTCCGACCTGCCCAGCTACAAGGAAGGACGGCGCTGCATTCGGAGATGGCAGTCATGTGGTGGCTATTGGCTGCGAGCTGGATCTGTTGCTGCAAGTTGTGGACCAGCGTCAGTCATTAATTTTACGTATGATCAGAATATGCAGATGCCAGGCAGTGTTGTTGATGACACTTCAATGACGGCTCAACTTATCTGAGATGATCCACGTCCATCATGACAGGGAAGCCTGCCGCTTGGGCCTGGAGAATCAGATTCTCAGTGACGCTTTGGGGCTTCCATGATCATGCTTGGCTGCTGCACAAAATCTTGATAGCAGGTGCGATTTTTATCGTGAGGAGCGGCTGGGTGCAGATCTGCTCGTGATCATGTCCATCACGGCGCGAACGGCGCGGAAGTCCTTGGACCAGTTCCCGTACTTCAGAGTCCCCTCACATGGCATCTCTGCGCTAGAGAGACTCTGGAATTTCGCATGGTGAGGCTCTCCCGGGACTGGATGCCGTTTGTGACGCCCCAGTGCCGAAGGATCGAAGCAGCCTTGCTTAGGCTGAACGCGCGCCGCTCGATGGAGGGCACCCGTCACTGGCTGAGCTGCAATCTCAACCTCAGAACCACCAGCGAGCGGAACAACCTGACAAGTCAATTGACTGTATCCATTGTTCAATGGACGTCCCTTTGCCATGGCCAGCCACTCAGCCAGTGGTGGCGATGAGGTGCTGACAGCCCTGCGTATTCAGCTGGCCCATCTCGGTGCCCATGTGGTCAGACGGCAACTGGTGGCCCCGTTGTCCAAGCCTGCCCAGGACAGCAGTATCGAAGCCATCCTGCAGGCCTTGATCCGGATCCAGGCCGCCGGCTGACGCATCAGCGCAATTGAGCACTCAAATCGCTGAGCTGGTGTCCATGGCTTCGCGCCTTGGGGGCGGCTTTGTTGCTGCGATCTCAACGCCTCAGCTCCGCCAGCGCCGTGGCAGCCCATGCCATGGGCTGCTGATGCTCATCCTTGGCTATGACGGCATGTGTTTCCTCCCACCAGGGCATCTCAGCTCACCAGCCAACGTCCACCGATTCCCAGCAGCAGCGGCAGGCCACTGATCCACAACCAGTGCCTGAGCTCAAGTTGCAGCAGACGTCGAAGCAGCACAATCGAGCCCAGCACGCCGATCACCACCACCAGGCTCTGGCAAAAGGCGATCACATGTCCGTCTGCACTCCATTGCCAACCACTGGCGTCCCAGGCTGGTTGCAGCTCAGCAAGCGTCACCGGCAGCAGACGCCCCGCCTCCGCCATGCCCAGCGCCAGATGGTGGGCCAGCATCAGGGCCCAGAGCAAGGGCAATAGGGCATAGAGCACCAACCAGGGGCGGGCGCCTCTCTGAACGCGGGACTGTACGGGGCGCCAGATCAGCCAGACGGCTGACGGCAAAGCCAGAGCAAGGGCCGCAAATGCCAGTCGTGGCAGCAGCGGGCCACTCTGAAGAGACACGGGCGCCAGGGGCAACCAGCCCAGCAGCCGGCTCCAGTGCTGCAGGCTGAGCCCACCGGCCAGCACCAGAATCAACCCCGCCTCTCCCTGCGGCGGTGCCATCTCGCGCTGCAGATCAGCAGCGGGCGGACGCAGGCGCAATTGCACCGAGCGATGGGGACAGGCCTGGGCGCAGGTCAGACACAGCACGCAATTGCGGTTGTCATCGAGATGGGCAGGGTGGGTGCCGAGCGGACAACCCTCACTGGCCATGCCTTCCCCTTCCGCTGGCCCACCCTTGAAGCAGGCATAGGTGCTGCAACTACCGCTGCAGGTGCCCACCTGGGCCCGCAGTTCGCTGATGGCGAGCTTGGCGAACAGGCCATTCATGCCGCCGATCGGGCAGAGATGGCGGCACCAGAAGCGCTTTTCAAACCGCAGCGAACCGAGTACCGCACCGGCGGTGATCAGCAGCAGCAGGCAGCTGCTCAGACGGGCACTGTCCACCAGATGCCAGACCTCCTCCCAGATCAGAATCGCCGCGAAACCAGCGGCCAGGGCCGGTGCCGCCCAGCGATCGGTTTCACCGCGGGGCCAGCGCTGGGGCTGCAGGCCCAGCGCTTTCGCCAGCCGCTGGCTGATCTCGCCCCAGACCATGAAGGGGCAGAAGGAGCACCACAGCCGCCCCACCAGGGGATAGCCCAACAGGATCAACGGCCACCACCAGGCCCAGAACAGGCTCAGGGCGCCGTTGTGCTGGCGGTCCTGGGGGCCGAGCCAGAGCCAGAGATTCACCAGCACGAACACCCAGCTGACCAGGCCGAACAGCAGCCCATTCCAAAGGCGGGGCGAACGCATCCATTCCCGCAGCTGCGGTTTCCAGCGCCAGAGATCGAAGCGGGCCCGCTGCGGAGCGCGGCGGCCTGTCCAGAACACGTCATCAGGCAGCTGCTGGGGATTGCTGCCGGCGCACTGGCGCAGGGCCCGCTCGACCAGCTCGGTCAACTCGCGCAGATTGCCCGGAAAATCGTAGGTCTGCAGCCGCTTGACCAGCTCCTCGCTGACACTGGGCGGCCGACTCCAGCCCAGGCTGAGCGCCTTCTGCCGCACGCCGTAGCGCAGCCATTCCCCCAGATCCTGTCGGCGCACCCGCAGCGGCGGCACCCGGATCAGCTGGCAACAGCCATCGAACTCCGGCAGCGCCTTCTCCGCCGTGAAAAAGACCCGGCCTGGAAACACGAAGTGCCGGCCGGGTTGATCGGGATCGCTCCAGCTGCCGTCACGGGCCAGGCGCAGCAGCAGCGGTCGCAACTCCGCCGGCGCCAGATCCACCTGATCGATCAGCAGCGAGCCACCGCCGAGACACTCCAGCAGGGACGCCTCGGCGGGGCCACTGGCAAACAACTCAGCGCCATCAGGCCGCAGCAGAGCGGCATTGAGACGCACCATCAACTGGTTGCGGGCCGAGGAGCCGAAGTGGATCAAGGCGGCGATGTTGTCCTTTTCCAGGCCCGGTTCACCGCTGATCAGCACCGCTCGGCCAGCGACCGCGATCGAGGCCCGGCGAATCGCATCCCGCAGGTTCTGGGCATAGCGACTGCTGCCGACGATGCCGCGGCGCACGCGCCCCAACAGATGGGGAGCCAGACGCAGCAGACAGGTCGCCGAGGCGGCCGCCGGCTCACTCGCAAGCCCGGCAGGGGATTCAAGCCGCTGGTCGTTGGCCGGCCCGCGGTTCTGGGACGCCGATGTCACGCCTGGTCCACGGCTGGCTCGATTCTGGACCGTGGATGATGGGGTTGTTGTTCCCGCTTCACAATGAGCCTGAGCCTCTATGGCGGCGCCCGCAGCCGGGCGTCGATGGTCCGCTGGTATCTCGAGGAGAAAGGGATCGCTTACCAGTGGATCAGCCTCGACATGGGCGCCGCAGAGCATCGGCAGGAGGACTTCCTGGCAATCAACCCCTTCGGCAAAGTGCCTGCCTTGGTGGATGACACCCTGCTGGGCCCTGATGGCGGCCCACTGAAATTGTTCGAGAGTGGCGCGATCCTCCAGCATCTGGCGGAACAGCACGGTCATGAGTTCGTGGGCGAGACGGCCGCCGTTCGCCGCTCGCTGACGCTGCAGTGGCTGCTGTACGCCAATGCCACCTTCGGCCCTGCTCTGATCCTGGCCGCCAGCAAACCGGAGGAACTGGAACGGCAGCTGGCCACCCTCGATCAGCTGCTCGGGGCTGGCCCCTCCCTGTTGGGGGCCTGCGCCGCCAGCGGCGAACCGACCTGGGGTGCTGCCGATTGCGCGGTTCAGTCCTATCTGGCCTACCTGCCCCTGTTCTGCCCCCAGGTGGATCTGGCCCCCTTCCCCCACGTCCAGGCCAGCATCGAGGCCACACGCCAACGGCCCGCCTACCAGCTGGCGATGGGTCAGCGCTGATGGTCGTCGCCGCGATCACAGAAGCCGGTGCCGCTCAGGCAGGGTGCGCACCCGCCAGCCAGGCCCCGTTCCTGTGGCAGGGCCATCGCCTTGAGCTGCTGGCCGCCCGGGCCCTCTGGGATCCGGTCCAGGCCCTGCTGCTGGTGGCGGATCTGCATCTGGGCAAGGCCGAAAGCTTCCAGGCCCACGGCATTCCCCTCCCCAGTGATGGTGACGCCCAGACCCTCAATGCCCTGCTAGAGCTCGCGCATCGCTGGCGGCCTCAACAGGTGGTGCTGCTCGGCGATCTGATCCATGATCGTCTTGGCCTCACCGAGAGCCTGCGGCAGAAACTGGCGGCACTGCCAGCCTTGCTGGGCTGTCCGCTGCGGCTGATCGCCGGCAACCATGACCGCGGCCAGTGGCATGAAGGGCTGCCCCAGGAGCCAGCCCAGGCGATCGGTCCCCTGTGGCTCAGCCATGGTCCCGATCCCCACCCCGGCCTGCTCAACATCTGCGGCCATCTCCATCCAGTGGTGCGCCTCGGTCGCGGCGGCGATCGACTGCGGCTGCCCTGCTTCGCCTTTGATCCACGCTGCCATCACCTGGTGCTGCCCTCGTTCGGTGCCCTCACCGGCGGCCATCCTTACCCGCAGCCCGCCGAGCTCTGGGTCGTGGCCGATGGCGCCATCGTGCCCTGGCCAGCGGCCAGCAGACCAGCAAGGGCAACCAGCACCACCGGGACCCGACCAGGTGGGGGCAAGGTTTGAGCCGAACGCCAACCAGACCCCCGCGGGGACGCAAGCGCCAGGGCCGCCGGCGCCGGCGCGGCCAGGGTCAGGCCCCCAACCCCGCCAGCCGCCGGCCCAGGAGCCGCAGGCTTCTGAGCCGCAAGCGCTGGTGGATCATGCTGCTCCCCTTGCTCGGACTGGGGGGCCTGATGCTGCTGGCCCCCCCTTTGCCTTCGGGCCTCAAATCATCAGCGCCAGGGCTGACGCGCCGCGCCGGTGCCGAGCCCTTCGTCTACCAGAGCGATCAGGAGGCCTTTGCCCTGGATCTGGATCCGCGCCGAGTGCGCTTCGACCTGTTGGAAGGCTGGGACAGGGAGGCCGAGGCCTTCAGCGATCGCAACGCCCTCGCTTTCGTCTCCGGACCGATGTATGAGCAGCTGATCGAAGGCGGTCGTGAGCACTCCGTACCCCTGGGTGATCTGAAGCTGGGTGAACGGGTCTGGCGCAGCCACAACCGCAGTGCGGCACTGGAGCGGGCCTACATGGGCATCCGCCATGACGGCCGGGTGGATTTCGGCTACGGGGAGCTCACCCCGGAGCGCGAAGCGCTGTACGACACCTTCATCGGCGGGCTGCACGCGATCTACAACCAGCTGGAATCACCGCCGACCCAGTACAAGGGGGCCTACAGCATCGGCATGGGCCAGCGGATCCGCTATTTCCTGCCCCGCATTCGCCTTGTTTACGGCCTCCGGCGCGATGGCCGCATCGAAATCCTGATGAGTCGTGATGGGCTGACCCTGGAGCAGACCAGGGCCCTGGCCGAAGAGCGCCAGCTGGTGGCGGCCTATCTGCCGGATCACGCCTCCAAGAGCCGATTGATCGTGCCAGGGGTGAAGGGCTTCAGCCAGGAGGACGCCAACTGGATCAGTGGCGGTGCCACCAGCTTTGTCCATGTGCCCTACATGCTGCGCCTCAGCCTGCGCAGCCAACCCCTCGACGGCTCACCGCTGGCCGCGATCACCCCGGAGCTCCCCTACACCAGCTGCGGCAACCCGTTGGCCTGCGGCAGCCAGCTGACCTCCAGGCTGCTGGACCGGGCCATGGCCGGCTTCAACCGATTGATGGAGAGGGGTGTGGAACCCCTGGCCCGCCTGATCTGGGCGCCCAGGGTGCCCAGGCAGGCAGGCCGCAGCCATCAGCATCCACCCCTGCGCGAGCCGGTGATCACCGCCGATCCCCGGGCGATCCAGCTGCGTCAGGAACGGGAACTGGCGACGCCGATCCTGCCGCCACCCACGCCTGAAGCCAGCACCGAACCGGATGCTCCGGAGGCCACCGGCCCGGCCGCGGAGACGCCCGCCAGCGAACCAACGCCGCCAACGGGGACAGCGCCCGAGCAGGAGAACACGCCTGCGGCGGAGGCAAGACGACCTCAGGCCACGGAATCCAGGCCAGGCTCTGACGGTGCCCCAGCCCCTTCAGCCGGCAGTCCGGATGCTGCGGCGCGTTCCCAGCAGCCAAAGCGACCGGTGAGCCCCCCGCCACCGGTGTCCGCCCCGCCACCGCTGAACCCAGGCTGGGCGGCAGCGCCCCGGTTGGCCCCACCCCCGCTGCTGCCACCACCACCTCTGCCCTGATCCGGGCAGGGGTGGTGCTCAAGGGTTCAGGCCTCGGCGGCCAGGGCTCGCACCACATCGCCGCGGGTCAGCACGCCAGCGGGTTGTCCAGCCTCATCCAGCACAAACAGCCTCTGGATGCCGTTTTCGTGCAACTGGCGGGCGGCCACAGGCAGGCTGGTCTGCTGGCTGCAGGTGTGGGGATGGGTGCCCATCACATCACCGACAAGATTGCCCAGCACCTGATGCACCTGGCGATCCCACTGCAGCGGATTGCGCAGATAAATCACGGCATCGAGCAACATCACATAGGGGCCCGCGTCAAAGCCGCTCTCCCTGACCATCAGATCCTTTTCGCTCAGTTCGCCCACCAGCTCGCCCGTCTCGGAAAGTACCGGCAGGCCGGAGATGTGATGGTCACTCATCAGCTTGACGGCCTCCTGAAGCGGCGTGTCACGCCGCACACTCAGAACGGGGCTGCTCATGACCTCAGCAACGGAGCGCTCGACAACCATGCGGGATTTTCCAGATGGGGGCATTCTGCTGCGCTGCCGGCTGGATAGGGCCATTCACCCGGCCAGTGGAGCGCAACAATGGCTGGACGTTCCCCCAGGAGCACCAGCTGCGCCGCCTCGCCGATCTGCTCACCATCGGTCGCGCGCTGCTGGGGCTGCCGCTGCTGCTGGCCCTGGCCGGAGGCCATCAGGCCCTGGCCTGGGGGCTGCTGTTGCTGGGGGGGCTCAGTGACGCTGCCGATGGCGCCCTGGCCCGCCGGGCCGGCGGCGGATCGGTCTGGGGGGCCCGCCTGGATCCGCTCACCGACAAGATCCTGGTTACAGCCCCCCTGCTCTGGCTGGCTGCAACTGGAGCCTTGCCCCTGTGGGCCGTCTGGCTGCTGCTGGCCAGAGAGTTGCTGATTTCGGGCTGGCGGGCCGGCCAGGTCAGTGGGGGCCCCGCCTCCTGGGGGGGCAAGGCGAAGACGATCCTGCAGTTCCTGTCGCTGCTGCTGCTGCTCTGGCCGGCCGACTGGACCCTGGCGATCGGCTCGGGCGGTGGCGCTGGTTTCGACCTGCCGCTGCTGCTGCAGGGGATCGGCTGGTGGCTGTTCTGGCCTTCGCTGCTGCTCGCCCTGAGCTCAGCCCTCGGCTACATCCGGCCGGGGCGGCGTGGCACCGGGCCTGGAGCTGCGGTCCCGCTGGAGCGGGCAGTCAACCAGGATCCCGCTGATCGGAACTGATCCCTTGCACCAGGCGGCAGCGAATGACCTGACATGGATCGAGCGACCTGAACACCTGAGGACTGGCAAGCTGTTTCTGTGGTGCCCAAGCCTGCCAGCACTCCAGCTTCAGCGCGCCAACAGGCCCTCGTCGGCAGTGAAATCCGGCTGGGTCGGCATCTGCAGGCGGTAGTCGTTCTGGAAGCTGTCGCCCAGCGTGGCCTCCAGGTCGTAGGCCGGTTCCCAGGCCAGCTCGCGGCGTACCCGCTGGATATCGGTGAGGAAATGGGCCAGCCGCAAAGGGAAAGCCTTGCGGGCCTTTTTATCGAGACCTGCCGGATCAAAGGAGCGAATCTCGACACTGTCCGGATCCCTGCCGCAGGCCCTGGCGGCCGCTGTGACCAGACCGCGGAAGGTCACTCCCTTGGCTCCACTGCAGTTGTAGATGCGATTGGTGGCGGCATCCACCTCGATGCAGCGGGCCATGGCCGCCGCCAGATCGGCCACGTGGCCCAGCTGGGTGATGGTGCTGCCATCACCAGGCAGCGGCACCGGACGGCCATGGACAATGCGATCGAAGAACCAGCTCTCGACGGGGTTGTAGTTGCCGGGTCCCACGATGTAGGTGGGCCGGAAGCTCGTGAAAGGGATGCCCTGCTGCCGCAACCAGGCCTCGGTTTCGCCCTTGCCAGCGTGGCGACTGGCGGGATCGACGGGGGAGTCCTCGTCCAGGGGCCAGAGCTCGCTGTCGGCGTAGATGCCGGCAGAGCTCACGTAAACAAACCGATGGCTGGGGGCGCCGGTGCGTTCGATCACGCGCCGGCTGTCCTCAAGGCTGCGCCCGGAACTGTCGACGATGACATCGAAGTGGCGGCCATCCAGGGCGCTCAGGCCGGCATCGCTGCTGCGGTCACCCGCCAGGTGCTCGACCCCCTCCGGCAGCGGTTGGCGGCCGCGGGTCAACAGGGTCAGCGTGTGTCCGGCCCCGAGCAGAGTGGCCACCAGGGGGCGTCCGACGAAGCGCGTGCCGCCCATCACCAGGATTTTCATGGACCGGCTCGCTCGATGACGGTCATTCAAACGCCTGGACTGCTCCCTGCTGCTGACGCACGAAGGCAACGCAATGGAGGCTCAGCGCCGGGCGACCAGTTGCGGTGCAACAAGCGACTGCGGCGCCTAACAGCCGTCCGTGGCCCAACGTCAACGATCGCGTCCTGAGCCTTCCATTGACAGGGATCCTTGACTAGCACTGGGGCGGGGAAGCGCTCAGCCGCGACAACCACTGAATCTGCCCCATCCAGGCCGCGATGTCGTTTTTAGAGCCAGAACCAAGGGCCCAACGATCGTTTCAGACCCCACCGCGTTGGCAGTGGATTCTGGCGGCGACGCTCGGCCTGGCCCTGGCGATCCTGGTGCTGCGGCGCCCTGAGCTCGGGGCGGCGGATCACAGCATCGCCGATGTGCTCGGCGCCCTCTTCCTCAGTTCCGACCTGATCGGCGCCACCTCCTGGCTGGACCTGCTGGGGCCGGGTGCGATCGCCGTCGTCATCGCCCTGGTGGTGGCGGCGCTTCCCCGCCGCCCCTGGAGCAAGTTGCTGACGCTGCTGCTGCTGGCGGCCTTCACGCTGCGCTACCTGATCTGGCGTTGCGGCACCCTCGATCACACCGGCTCCGAGGCCTGGACGCTCGGGGCCCTGATGCTGGCGGTGGAGATGCTCTATCTCTTCAGCCAGGGGTTAGCCCTGGTGCCCGCACCGCTGTTCGACCCCTGGCGCCGCCGCCGCCAGGCGGATCAGTTACAGAGCTGGGGCCAGGAACAGGCGCCCAGCGTTGACATCTGGATCTACACCGCCAATGAAGACGAGCGGTTGATCCGGCGTGCCCTGATCGCTTGCGGCACTATCGATTATCCGAACAGCACCATCAGCGTGCTGGATCAGATCGGCCGTGATTCGGTGCGAAGCCTGGCTGATTCGATGGGGGCCCGCTACATCGATCCCAGCAAGGGCGGTGGCGCTGCTGGCGATCGTGGAGATTCGCTGTTATCCGCCGCACTCGAGGCGAGCCGCAGCGACCTGATCGCCGTCTTTGATAGCGGCTATATGCCCTTCGCCAACTTCCTCAAGCGCACCACCGGCTTCTTCAGCGATGAGCGGGTGATGATGGTGCAGACGCCCCTCACCCATTTCCGCTCAGAATTTTATAATCGAAACCTCGGCTCCGATCAGGTGATGCCAGGCGAGCGCGACATCTTCTTCCACTACGGCGAAGTGGTGCTCGATCGCTTCAACAGCGTTCAGGCCTGCGAGGGAAGTTATCTGGTCCGCCGCCAAGCGCTCGAGACCATGCTTAAATCGGTCCCAAGCTTGGTGGGCTGGGAAAGTCTTGGAGCGGCAGAACTGCAACGCCAGGGCCACAAAATTGTTTATCTCGACGAAATTCTCAGCATCGGTGAAGCTCCCCGCACCTTCACTGCTTTTCTGCAACAACAGCTCCGCCATCGCCAGGAGCAACTTCAGATTGCGCTCCACGGCGGTACGGCACCGTCCGGCCAGGGATGGGCACCACTGCGATTCGGCTATCGCTTCAGCCAACTCCTCGATCAGCTGACGCCTCTGTTGCGCCTCGGTTTCATCGTGCTGCCACTGGTGGCGCTGTTGTTCGGGATTCCTCTGATCAAGGCCACCCTGATTGAGTACATCATCTATGGGGTGCCGCTGATCATTCTGTTGCACACCTTGCCAGCCTGGCTCACTGACGAACACTTCTCCCGGTTCTGGAAGGAGGTTTCCGAAGCCCTCACCACCGTGCCGGCCTTGGCAGGATTGCTGCGCCAGTTCGTCAGCCGTGGCCGTCCGACCAGCCGACCAGGCCTGGAGCACGAGGTGCCGCCGAATCAATCGATCAATCTGAACTTGGCCTGGCCATTTCTGCTGGCTCTTGGTGAACTGATCACGATTCTGTTCCTGCGCTATGTACTGCCGTTATTGCCAGGGTTCAACCATCTACTCAACCCTGGCTATCTTGGCGAAACCTTGATGCTGATCTGGAATCTCCACAACGGCTGGGTCATGATTGTCTGCCTGATCTGTGCCATTGATCAGCCGGTTCGCCGCCAGGGTGACCGGGTGCCGATTCAACGCTCCGGCCGACTGGAGTTGGGACATTTCCGTGGTGGCGGGGTCACCTGTGATCTCTCTGAATCCGGTGCTGCCTTCGTGCTCAATGCCGGCCTGCAGGCCCCCGGTGAGGACATTGGCTGGTTGCTGCTCGATGACACCTCGTTGCGACTGCCGGTGGAGGTGGTGCGCCGCACCGGCCAGGGTGCCAACGTCCGCATCGGCCTCCGCTATGCCCCTCTGGATGCCGACAGCACCGGTGAGTTGCTGAAGCTGCTGTACGGCGGCGGCGTGGGCTTGCCTCAGGCGCGCCAGATCGGGGCGATCCAGGCGTTCATCAGCCTGATCGGCGGCCTCTGGGGGGCCAATCCTGTGGTGCGGCGCTACTGAGCCAACCGGAGCTTCAGGGGCTGATCGCGCCCGGCAGAGCAGGGGATGGCCAAGCCGCTCAAAGGGCAGCGCTGGCATCGCCGATCCAGCCATCAGCATCGCCATCCGCCTGCCGCTGCAGAGCGCGCCGGGGACCGACACAGGTGCAATCGGAATGGGTACCCGCCGCTCGTGCCTGTGCCCATTCGGGGCTGTGCCGGATTGGCCTGAGGCGCAACAACGGCGGCAACAGGGCCGTCCAGTGCAGGTTCGGCTGGGTGGGCCCCAGGCGGACACGGCCGATGATGGTGCCAGTGCACTGCGGCTCGCATGCAAGTCATTCCCGCCATCGATCTCCTCGACGGCCAGTGCGTCCGGCTGCACCAGGGCGATTACGACCAGGTCACCCGCTTCAGCGATGACCCGCTCGCCCAGGCCCTCGCCTGGCAGCGGCAGGGAGCCCAGCGGCTGCACCTGGTCGATCTCGATGGCGCCAGGACCGGGCAGCCGATCAACGACGCCGTGATCCGGCAGATCACGGCGGCCCTCGCGATTCCGGTGCAGCTCGGTGGCGGTGTGCGCAGCCGTGAACGGGCTGAAGAGCTGCTGGCCTGTGGTCTCGATCGGGTCATTCTCGGCACGGTGGCAGTGGAACAACCCGAACTGGTGCGCGAGCTGGCCGAGCGCCATCCCGGCCGCATCGTCGTGGGCATCGATGCCAAGGATGGCCGCGTGGCGACTCGGGGCTGGCTGGAAGCCAGCACGGTGGAGGCCAGTGTCCTGGCCAGCAGCTTTGAAGGTTCGGCTGTCGCCGCCTTGATCACCACCGACATCGCCACTGACGGCACCCTGGCGGGGCCGAATCTGGATTTCTTGCGCACGATGGCCCAGGCCAGCTCGATTCCGGTGATCGCCTCGGGCGGCATCGGCGACCTGGCCGACCTGCTCTCCTTGCTGAGCCTGGCCCCCCTGGGGGTGGACGGGGTGATCGTCGGCCGGGCCCTCTATGACGGTCGCATCGATCTGGCCGAAGCCCTTGAGGCCATCGGCCCCGAACGACTGCAGGATCCCGTCGGACTTTCGCTGGCCTGAAGGGCCTGGGGCGCCAGGCCTGACGCCCCAGGCAGCTGCAACTGGCTGGGGCTGAGACAGGCGCAGCAGGAATCCTTCTCCTATAACGGATTCAATTCTCCTGCTGCCAAGCGTGGCTATCGCCTCCAGCACCGGCGACGGCTGTCTCCAGGAGCCAGTCAAGGGCTCGCTCTGCGGCGGCCGAACCAAGACGGCCGAACCGGCCCCGCTCCAGTGTGTCGAGGACGTCTACCGGCGTTGCCGCGACCTGGGCATGCGCCTCAGCCGCCAACGCCGCATGGTGCTGGATCTGCTCTGGGCCGATCAAAGCCACCTCAGTGCCCGAGACATTTTCGAGAAGCTCAACGAACAGGGCCGCAACATCGGCCACACCTCCGTCTACCAGAACCTCGAAGCCCTGCAATCCGCCGGCGTGATCGAATGCCTCGATCGCGCCAGCGGCAGGCTCTATGGCTACCGAGCCGATCCGCACAGCCATCTCACCTGCAGCCAGTCCGGCGCCATCCAGGATCTCGATGTCACCCTGCCGGCCGAACTGATCAAAAAGATTGAAGCCCTCACCGGCTTCACGATCGAGTCCTACACCCTGCACCTCTGCGGCCGGCCCCAGGGCCACTGATCGCCGGGGAACAGCCCGCCGGGGAACAGCCCGCCAGGGAACAGCCAGCCCCGCCGCAGTTGCTGTCCCCGCCCCCTGGATCCAGCCCGCCAGCCTCGGTACCGTTAGAGCATTCGCTCCCCCCTGTGGCCCGCCGCGACCCAACGGTCCCACCCCTGCCGCAGGTTCCGGCCCAGCTGTTGGTCTTTGCCGAGCCGCTGCAACGGGATGGTCTACTGCTCTGGTTGGCGACGGCTGATGGGGCCTGGAAACCTGTCGCTGCGCCGGAGCAACTCGACGGTGCTCCCCAACTGGTGCTCTGGAGCCTGACGGTCAGCCCGCCGCCCGCTGCCCTGGCCAGGGAGCTGGAGCAGCTGCAGGAGCGCTGGCAGCCGGCGCCCTTGCTGCTGCTGCTTCCCCAGGGCCATCGCTACCCCTCGGACTTCTTGCTGCAACTGCCGTTGCAGGGACTCCTGGAAGAACCGGATGCCACCGGTTTGCAGCAGGCGGTGGCCACCCTGCTCGGCGGCGGTCGGGTGGTCGAGATCGGCTCCAATCCGGCCCCGATTCCAGACCACCAGCAGGCCGCTGCGATGGGCCTGGGCCAGTGGCTGTTGATCAGTGGCCTGCAGCAGATCGATGCCCAAATCCGACTCTGTCAGCGATCGCTGCAGCCACCACCGGCCGCCTGGCTCGCCGAGCTGTTGCTGCTGGGCCGGCTGCGCGAGCTCGTGGCCGCCCGAGCGCTCTTGCTCTGGCTCTGGGGCCCGCTGAGCTGCGCCTGGCCAGTGGGCACGGCCCTGGCCCCCGAACCCTCGCCGCCCGCTGCACCGAGGCCTGTGGCGATCACGATGAGGCAACGCAGTGCTGATGGCCTCTGGCAGGCGCTGCGGCAGCGGCTCAACCAGTCCGCTGAAGCCCCGGCCATGGCCGGCAGCGGCCAGCTGCTGGCCCTTGATGGCCTGCACCCGGATCGGCGCCGCGATCTGCTGCTGGCCCTGCTCGAACAGTTCGAGCAGCTGCGCCTGAGGCTGCAACAGGATGGTGTTACCGGTCAACCCCTGTTGCAACGCTGGCTGGATCTGCAGCCCGAACTGCGGCGCCAGGCGCTGCGGCGCATGGCGGGCAGTTATGTGCAGCTGCCCTGGCAAGGGGATCTGCGCCCGGTGGCGACAACCCTGATGGAGAGCAGTGAACTGACGCTCATGGATGGCGATCTGCCTGATCCGGTGCCGATGCTGGGCACCCTGATCCAGGCCAGGCCGTTGCTGGTTGAAGGGCGGCTGCTGGCGCCCGATGAACCCCAGGCGCTGCTCTACCTGGAGCTGCTGCTCAGCAACTGGTTGCTGCGCAGTGCCGAGCTGATCAGCGCCGAAGTGCTCGCCGCCTGTGCCGACTGGCCCGAGCTGCGTCGCTACCTGTTGCGACCGGAGTTGCTGCCGACTCGCAGTCTGGAGCGGCTGCGCAATCAGCTCAATGCCCGCCAGCGCTGGAGCAGCTGGTTTGAGCGCCCGATCCAGGTCTATGAGAGCCGCAGGCCCCTCTACCGACTTGAGCAAGGTGCGATCGAGACGGTGGATCTGATGGAGCCGCGGGACCTGGAGTTGCGCCAGCTCGGCTGGTTGCAGCAGGCGGTCACCCTGGCCCTCGAAAGCCGTGATGCCCTTGCCCCCCAGCTGCGCAGCCTGGTGCGGGGACTGGGGAATCTGCTGGTGATGCTGCTCACCCAGGTGGTGGGCAGGGCCATCGGCCTGATCGGCCGCGGCATCCTCCAGGGCATGGGCCGCAGGGCACAATGACTCGATGCGAGCTCCCATCCCAGCCCACTCCCTGGGCCTGATCCCTGCCCTGCGGCAGCCAGCGAGCCGGCTGGCCAGGGCCCTGGGCTCCCTGCTGGCGATTGTGCTGCTGCTGGCCAGCCTCAGTGGCCTGGCCGCGCCAGCCGGTGCCTCCCTGGACGACGACCGCTACGACGGCAATATCTTTTCGCTCTATGCCGGCAATGGCTCCCTGGTGCCGCCGCGCAGCAGCCTGGCCCTGGCCCTGGCCGACAAGCGGGTGACGGTGGTGATCTACTACCTGGACGACAGTGCGGTGAGCAAGCGCTTTGCGCCGGTCGTCTCGGAGTTGCAGCGTCTCTGGGGACAGTCGATCGAACTGATCCCCCTGGTCACGGACCCGCTGCAGAATCGCCCGATCGAAGGGCCATCCGATCCGGCGGGCTACTGGAAGGGCACCATCCCCCAGGTGGTGATCTTCGATCGCGACGGCAAACTGGTCTTCGACGCCAGCGGCCAGGTGGATGTGGATGCCATCAACATGGTGATCAGTCAGGCCACCGGCATCCCGATGGCCCCCCAGAGCGGCAACAGCACCACCGTGAGCTTCAACGAGCTCAACAGCGAAGTGGTGACGTCCCGCTGATGGCTGACTCCGCAGCCGGATGCGGCGAGCTGCAGCCAGGCGGCGATCAGTCTCAACGGCTGGAGAGCGACAGCCTCGGCCCAGTGGCTGTGCCTGCCGGGCACTACTGGGGTGCCCAGACCCAGCGCTCCCTGCGTTTCTTCGCCTTCGGTGAGGCGATGCCTCTGGCCATCATCCGGGCGTTCGGCCAGCTCAAGGCGGCCTGTGCCGAGGTGAACGGTGCCATGGGCCGGCTGGAGCCCTCGCTGCAGGCAGCGATCGTGGCGGCGGCTGAAGAGGTGGCTGCAGGCCGGCTCGATGCCGAGTTTCCGCTGCGCATCTGGCAGACCGGTTCCGGCACCCAGACGAACATGAACGTCAACGAGGTGATCGCCAACCGGGCGATCGAGCGCGGAGGCGGCGTGCTTGGCAGCCAGTGCCCGGTGCATCCCAACGACCATGTCAACCTCAGCCAATCCAGCAATGACACCTTCCCGGCGGCGATGCATGTGGCGGTGGCGATTGCGCTGCATCGCCAGCTGATCCCAGCCCTGGAGCGCTTGATCGAGGCCCTGCGCCGCCGCGCTGAGGAGTTCGCCCCGATCATCAAGATCGGCCGCACCCATCTGCAGGACGCCGTGCCCCTCAGCCTCGGCCAGGAGTTCGGTGGCTATGTCGCCCAACTGGAGCTCGGCCTCGACAGCCTGCGTCTGAGCTTGCCCCAGGTGCAGCAACTGGCCATCGGTGGCACGGCGGTGGGAACCGGGCTCAACGCCCCCGCCGGTTTCGGTGAGGCGGTGGCCGCCAGGCTGGCCGAGCGCATCGGCCTGCCCTTCAGCAGCGCTGCCAACAAATTTCAGGCCCTGGCGGGCCACGAACCCCTGGCTGCGGCCCATGGCGCCCTCACCGTGCTGGCGGGCAGTCTGATGAAGATCGCCAACGACATCCGCTGGCTGGGCAGCGGCCCCCGCTGCGGCCTCGGCGAGCTGGTGCTGCCGGAAAACGAACCAGGCAGCAGCATCATGCCGGGCAAGGTCAATCCCACCCAGTGCGAAAGCCTGACGATGGTGGCCGTGCAGGTGATGGGCAACAACACGGCGGTGCAGCTGGCGGCCAGCCAGGGCAACTTCGAGCTGAACGTGTTCAAACCCCTGATCGCCCACAACCTGCTGGAAAGCATTGCCCTGCTCAGCGGCGGCTGCGATGGCTTCCGAGCCCATTGCATCGAAGGCCTCAAGGCCGATGTCGGCCGGATCGCCAATCTGCTCGACCAGAGCCTGATGCTGGTCACCGCCCTGACCCCGGCGATCGGCTACGACCGCGCCTGTGCGATCGCCAAACATGCCCATCAGCATCAGCTCAACCTGCGTGAGGCGGCGCTGATCCTCGGCGAGATCAGCGCCGAGGAGTTTGATCAATGGGTCCAGCCGGGCACGATGATCTGAGCGCCGGTGCCGCTGCAGCCACGGCACACCAGGCGCAGCCTCAATTGAGCGTGTTGATCGCTCGGGCCACCAGAATCAAGAAGATGATCAGGGCCGTGGCTGTATGGGCCATCTGCAGCCATTTGACCCGGCTGCCGAGCACCGCATGACCCTCCGGGGGGCCGAGTGTATTGCTGGAGAGCGCTGTGAAGAAGAGGTAATCCACGGGCCGAGGCAGCCAGTTGGCCGTAGGGGACTCGGTCTGCTCGGGAAAACGGATCTCAGGGCGATCGTCGCTGCAAGCGCAGGCCTGCAACTGCCTCGGATAATCAACATACCAATACCAGAAGAAAAAGATAAGATTCAGGGACACATAAAACACCATGGCCTGGATCAATAGCTGATAAGAAGCCAGCTTCAAATGATAAACAGCTGCATTCAGAAATGCGATATTGATCAACAGATCCAGGCTGCAGGCGACCCCGAAGACACCCAGCAGTTGCCGCACGTGGGGGACACGGTGAACACAGGTGCGCACCATCAGAATCAGCAGCAGAATCAAGGCCGCGCTCAGCACCAATCCATGGACGCTGGACAGCGAAACAGACCACTCCGAACCCAGGCCTTTGAGCAGGGTGATCGGCCTGGTAAACCACAGGGTTCCGGCCGCCGTTGAGGCCGCGAATCGGGCAGACAACTGTCCCTGAACAATCAGATTCAGCAGCGGCGAGAAGGCCAGGGCCAGGATATAAACCAGATTCTGGCCCGCTCGCGGCAGGTGGGGATGGCGCCATGGGCGCGGGCGCCACGGGCGCGGGCGCCACGGGCGCGGGCGCCAAGGGCGCGCTTCCGGCGCTGCAGCGGACGGAGCCATCAGCGCTCGCTCCTTCGGAGTCCAGGGGCTGTCTGGTCGGGCCGTTCCAGGCGCTCGCCGCGGCTCGGGCTGAAACGGCTGGCCAGGACCCGGCCCTTGTGGCGATCCGGCCACCTGATCAGCTCAGTGGCTTCCATGGCGGCTGCCGGGGCTGACCATTGCCCCTGACCCGCTGAATTCAACCGTCGCAACAAGGCCTTGGCCAAGGACTGAACCGGATCTGGATCCCGGCGAGTCAGGTCTCCATGGCACCAACGTGTGCTCGATGTCGATTCTGCGGACAGGGCCATCGCTGCCCGGTCCTCAGAGCAGATTGGCCGCCAGCTCAGCCAGCTCCGAGCGCTCGCCGCGGCTGAGGGTGACATGGCCGGCCAGGGACTGACCCTTGAACCGCTCCACCAACCAGGTGAGGCCATTGCTTTCAGCATCCACGTAGGGATTGTCGATCTGATAAGGATCACCTGTCAGCACAATTTTTGTGCCTTGACCGACGCGAGTCACGATTGTCTTGACCTCGTGGGGCGTCAGGTTCTGAGCCTCATCCACCACCATGTACTGGCGTGGTATAGAGCGGCCACGGATGTAGCTGATTGCCTCCACTTCCAACAGCCCCATCCCCTTGAGATCACTCCAGCTGTTGCGGGGTGCGCGCTGGCCGCCGCGCTGGGGATGGCTCTCATCGCCGCCGCCGAGCAGAAAGTCGAGATTGTCGATGATCGGCTGCATCCAGGGACCCATCTTTTCCTGCAGATCGCCGGGCAGAAAGCCGATGTCCTTGCCCAGGGGAATCACCGGCCTGGTCACCAGCAGGCGGTCGTAGAGGCGCTCATCAGCCACCTGGTTGAGTCCCGCCGCCAGGGCCAGCAGGGTCTTGCCGGTGCCGGCCTTACCCACCAGCGTGATCAGCTGAATGTCGGGATCGAGCAGCAGATCCAGGGCAAAGGTCTGCTCCCGGTTGCGCGGCTGGATGCGCCCCAGCTTCACCTTGGCCGCCCGCTGCAGCGGCTGCAGGGAGCCGCTGCGGGCATGGAAGCGGGCCAGCAGGGTGTGGTTGGGTTGGGCCTGATCGACCAGGGTGACGCCCTCGTTGGCCTGCAGGCCGGCGACACCAACGCTGCCCTCGGGCAGGGAACTCAGCGCCAGACCCGCCGCATCCTTGACCCGATCCATCTGCTCGGCACTCACCCAGAGCTCGCAGAAGCCCGGATAGAGATCGGCAATGTCCACCTTGTCGGTGGTGTAGTCCTGGGCGATCAGCCCCACCGCATCGGCCTTGATGCGCAGGTTGGTGTCCTTGGTCACCAGCACCACCGGCGGCTGGCTGCCCATCACCTCCTGCAGCCGTTGCTCCAGGGCCACCGCCAGGATGTTGTTGTCGCCATTGCCACTGCGCAGTTCCGGCGGCAGCTGGGCAAGGGTCTCGGCCCGGCAGAACACCACCCTGAGGGTGCCGCCGCTGACCTCGTCGATGGTCACGCCCTCCGCCAGGTTGCCCCGCTGGCGGAATTCATCGAGCAACCGGGAGATCTGACGGGCATTGCGCCCCTTCTCCGAAGGGTCCCGCTTGAAGCGGTCGATCTCCTCGACCACCTCGATCGGCACGACGACGTGGTTCTCCTGGAACTTGGTCAGGGCATTGGGGTCATGCAGCAGAACATTGGTGTCAAGAACAAAGGTCTTGCGCATGCCAGTCGTCCTGCCGGTGCCGTAATTGGGAACTTAGGGCCACCGCCGCATCTACGCTCCGGCAGTTCGCGACCCGTTGGGTTTCAGGCTTGCCGCTCCCGATCTCCGCCCTGCTCGTCCTGCTGCTGCTGTTCGGCCTCAGCCTCCTGTGGCTGGAACTGCGCCATCGGCTGCGGCCAGCTTCACCGCTGCGCCTGATTCCCGGGCCCTTCCAGGTGAAGCGCAAAGCCCAGGGCCTGGAGCTCACGGGCGAGATCACAATCCGCAATCCCCACGGCCGCATGGAGGTGTTCGTGCCGGAGATCAGCGTGCGACCGGTGTTGCTGGGTCGCACCGATCTCACCGAGGTGCGCTCTGAACTGCGCATCACGCCACTGCACCCCGACGAAGAAGCCCGTCCTGACCACTACTGGGCCGCTTACATCGTCAAAGGGCACAAAAGCACTGGTGCCCATCTCCGCATCAACCTCAATGGACCGGCCGGTGCCGACCTCGAAGCGCTGATCGACACGGTCTGGCTGGACATCGAGTGGATCAACTACGGACCCTTCGGTCGTCTGTTGCGGCGCGACGGGATTCTGGTGCCGGTGCAGCGACCGGAGCCCACCCCGGCGGCGATCGCCAGCTGGCGGGATGGGGACCACTGCCGGGTGCTGCCGGTGCGGACCCACCTGCTTGGCGTGCTCGATGATCCCGGACAGGTCCTGGATCACTACACCGGCCACCTGCTCCAACCAGGAGATGTGCTCACTATCGGCGAGACACCGCTGGCCGTGATGCAGGGCCGTTATCACCATCCTTCGATGGTGGAGCCCTCGATGCTGTCGCGGCTGCTCTGCCGGGTGTTCCATCCCACCAGCAGCCTTGCCACGGCCTGCGGCCTGCAGACCCTGATCGACATCGTCGGCCCGGCCAGGGTGCTCTGCGCCTGGCTGGCGGGCAGTGCTCTGAAGCTGATCGGCCTCAAGGGCGGCTTTTACCGCTTGGCTGGTGATCAGGCCCGGCTGATCGACGATGTCACCGGCACCACCCCTCCTTACGACCAGACGCTGGTGCTGGGCCCGGAGGCCCCGGAGCTGTTCTGCAATCGCGCCGCTGCCGCCCTGGGCGTGGACGTGGCCGTGGTCGATGTCAATGACCTCGGACGGGTGAAGGTGCTCGCCAGCAGCCGCGACTGTGATCAGGAGCTGCTGATGCGGGCCCTGAAACCCAATCCTGCCGGTAACGCCAACGAGCGCACGCCACTGGTGCTGGTACGTCCGGCCTAAACTGCGGTTCAAGGGCTGACGAAATTTCTCACAACTGTCTCCTTCCTGCACGTGCCTTCCAGCTTGACCATGTCAGTGCCGGGCCAACCGGTTGATACGGGGGGGCCGGGGGGAGGCAGCGGTCACTGGGTGATCCAGCCGCTGCAGGGATGGCATCTCCCCCTGCTCGACGACCCCGCCTTCCTGCCGCTCCAGCCGCTGCTGCAGCGCAGCCTTCTGTTGGCTTTTCCGGAGCGGCTGCTCACCGCCCTGGTCCATCGCCCGCCGCTGGCCTCCGAGGTGCTGGTGGCGCTGCGAACCCTGGGCTCTGGCCGTCACCAGGTGATGGGGCTGATCATCTGCCGGCGTCTCAACCGCAGTGGTACCAGCTGGCAGGTGGATCACCTGCGGCTCGCCTTGCAGTCCCAGGAGGATGCGGCGGCTCCCAGTCGCCACGCGGTGGCTGCGGCCCTGCTGCGCGTGGCAATCCAGCGGGCTCGGGGGGCCACCAGCTGGATCGCCACCGCCTCCAGCCTTGACAGCACACGGCTGGCGGTGCTTCGAGAGCAGGGCTTCCAACCCCAGCGCACCGATCAGTTCTGGCGCTGGCAGGCCGATGCAGCCAGCGGCCCCAGCGCCACGCTGCCCGCCCATCTGCAACTGCGCCCCTTGAACCGGCGCAACGCCTCCCTGCTCTGGCATCTGGAGCAGGCCACCTGCCCCGCCCAGCTGCGCCAGCTGCTCGATCGCCGCATTGAAGATCTGCTGGATCAGAGCGGCAGCAAGGGTTTGCTGCTGGTCGACACCAACCGCAACGAGGCGGTGGCCGGGGTGCGCTGGCTGGCGGATCAACCCGGTGGCGGCCAACGGGTGGAGTTCACGCTCCATCCGGCCTGGCTGCAGTTGCTGGGTCCGGCCGGAGAGCTGTTGCTGCGGCGTTACGCCCCGCCCGGATCCAGCCTCTGGCTGGTCAGTGATGGGGCGGACAGCGCCCGCCACGACTGGCTGCAGCGGCTTGGTGCCGAACCCCAGGGGGAACAGGTGCTGATGGCCCGCAGTGTCTGGCGTCGCCATGGCCCCCAGCCCGCCGAACGAGCAGCCCGCCGCATCGAAGCTGTGCTTGAACAGTTCCAGCCCCGCCGCCGGCCTCTCCCCACCCCTGTTGGCCCCCTCGGCAGCGGCCCAGCCCAACCCTGAAGATGACCACCGGGGTTGATGGATCGCCGCCGGCTTCTCCGCCTCCCTCCTCAGCTCGGCTGATGGGCCC
>CALPMR020000014.1 GCA_943324725.2 Bordetella parapertussis
AGCGGGGCAGCATCTCGCGTGGGATCGGCGCATTCAGCAGCAGCTCGGTGCGGTCTTCGCCGGGGCGGGCACTGTGGAACACCCGGTAGAAGCGGCTGATGCGGGCCACCGCTTCCTCGGCGCAGCTGGCCTCGACGATCAGATCGACGTCCTCCGCTGAAATCAGCTGGCGCTCGGCCAGCACCTGGTGGATGCTCTGCTTCCACTGGCACCAGAAGTCATCGCCGGCGGGGGCCAGCAGCACCAGGGGGATCGGCGGCGTGCGACCGGTCTGGATCAGGGTCAGGCATTCGAACAGTTCATCGAGGGTGCCGAAGCCACCGGGCATCACCAGCAGGGCATCGCTCTCGCGCAGAAAGAAGAGCTTGCGGGTGAAGAAGTAGCGGAAGAACAGCAGCCGGCCTTCCGAGGCACTGACAAAGCGATTGGCGTGCTGCTCGAAGGGCAGATCGACATTGAGGCCGATGCTGTGCTCACAGCCGGCGCCGCTGTTGGCGCCTTCCATGACGCCACCACCGGCGCCGGTCATCACCTCGAAGCCCGCTTCCACCGCCAGGCGGGCCACCTGCTCGGCCAGCGCGTAACAGGGATCCTGGACCTGGGTGCGGGCCGAGCCGAAGACGGTGATCTTGCGGGCCGCCCTGCGTGGCCGGAACACCTCCAGGGCCTCACTGATGTCGGCCAGACAGCCGCTCACCAGGCGCCAGGCATCGGCTTCATTCTCATCGCGCGCCACCTCCAGCAGGGAGATGACGGCATGCTCGATGAAGCGCCGTTGCGGATGGCCTTCCAGTTGGGAGGCCAGGGCCTGGAGGGGGCTGCGCGGGCTGGCGGCGGCGGGAGGAACGGGGCTCAGAGGTGTTTGGAAATGGTGCCGGAGAGGGTGGTCTTGGGCACGGCACCGACGACGGTGTCGACCTTCTCGCCGCCCTTGAACAGCATCAGGGTGGGGATGCTGCGGATGCCGTACTGGCTGGCGACGTTGGGGTTTTCGTCGGTGTTGAGTTTGAAGACCTTGATCTTGCCCTCGAACTCCTTGGCGATTTCATCGACGATCGGCGCCACCATGCGGCAGGGGCCGCACCAGGGGGCCCAGAAGTCGACCAGCACGGGCACCTCGCTTTTCAGAACGTCCTGCTCGAAAGAAGCGTCGGAGACGGCGGCAGCGCTGGACATCCTTTCGTGGGGTTCGGGTCTGGGGAATCTAGCAACGCCGTTCCGGTGCTACCAACCGGAGGGGCCATGGTGTTGCAGGCCTTAAGGCGAGGTGATCGAAAGACAAAAAGCCCGGACGCGCCGGGCCGGGGGGTGTGAGGAGTGTGCGAGCCGGAGCCCCCACGGGTTCAGGCTAGCTCCATCTCGCCCTGAGGCGGGCTCGTCCTGAGGTGAGACTCGCGTGGGGATCCCTACTTGCCCATGCCCAGCTGCTGGGCTTTCTGGTACACCTTGCCCTCGGTGAGCAGGGACGGAGCCACCACCACTTCCACCTGCTGCATCTCCTTGATCGTGCGGGCGCCGAGCGTGCCCATCGAGGTGCGGATGCAGCCCAGCAGGTTCTGGGTGCCGTCGTCGAGGCCGGCGGGACCCCGCAGGATCTTCTCGAGGCTGCCGGTGGTGCCCACCTTGATGCGGGTGCCGCGGGGCAGCACCGGGCTGGGAGTGGCCATGCCCCAGTGGAAACCGCGGCCGGGGGCTTCGCTGGCCCGGGCGATCGGTGAGCCGATCATCACGGCATCGGCGCCACAGGCCAGGCACTTGCAGATGTCACCGCCGGTGACGATGCCGCCATCGGCGACGATCGGCACATAGCGGCCGCTTTCGCGTTCGTAGTCATCGCGGGCGGCGGCGCAGTCCGCCACGGCGGTGGCCTGGGGAATGCCGATGCCGAGCACGCCGCGGGAGGTGCAGGCGGCGCCGGGGCCGATACCCACCATCACGCCGGCGGCCCCAGCCCGCATCAGCTGCAGGGCCACCTCGTAGGTGACGCAGTTGCCGAGCACGACCGGCACGCCCATGTCGCGGCAGAGGACCTCCAGATCGAGGGTCTCCTGGCCTTCGGGGCCGATGTGTTCGGTGGAGACCACGGTGGCCTGCACGAAGAACAGATCGGCACCGGCCTCGGCGATC
Source organism: Bordetella parapertussis (assembly GCA_943324725.2). Lineage (GTDB taxonomy): Bacteria > Cyanobacteriota > Cyanobacteriia > PCC-6307 > Cyanobiaceae > Cyanobium. Next base: position 2,128 of record CALPMR020000014.1, read on the forward strand.
GCCTTGCCGAAGCGCAGCGCCGCCGCCGGGGTGGCGCTGACGGCGGCGATGCAGCCCTGTTGCTTGATCTCAGCAATGCGCTGGCGGATCAGGTCTTCGCGCACCGGCTGGCTGTAGAGCTCCTGCATCAGGGACACGAACTCCTCTTTGCCGACGGCGGCGATCCGGTCCAGCACGGGATTGGGATCGTCGTAGCGGCACTGGACCCCTTCCAGGTTCAGCACTCCCAGAGCACCCAGCTTGCCCAGGGCGACGCACATGGCGACATCGACGACGCCATCCATGGCGCTGGCGATGATCGGAATCTCGCGGCTGATGCCTGCAAGGGTCCAGCTGCTGTCCGTCACCGCCGGATCGACGGTGCGACCGCCGGGGACGAGGGCGATCTCATCGATGCCGTAGGCGCGGCGGACGGTTCGGGAACGACCGAGCTGAAGGTTCACCGGAGACAGGACGCACTCGGGCCAAACTATCAACCGGTCCGCAACAGAGCCGGTAGCGCCGGAGCCCGACCGCTGAAACGAGCTGAAAGGGTCGCTCCCTCAGTCCTGACCGAGGAAGGCCTGCCAGCGCTGCTTCCAGGTGGCCAGCACCTGTTCGCGCTCACTGGTTCGGACCATCTTGGTGAGGCCGAAGTGCACCAGGGCGATCAGGCCGGTCAGCTCCAGCAGCCCCGAAACCAGCGGGATGCGATCGATGCCGCCAACCACGGTGGCGTAGAGCCGCAGGACCAGAATCACCGCGATCAGAAGCGCCACACCCTTGAGTGGGCCCCGGATCTGCTGCCATTGCCTGTTGAGCTCGCCGGAGCGGAACCAGGCGTTGAGTCGGCCCACCAGCAGCTCCCATTCACCCCCTTCGCCCGCCGTGCCGGCGGCCGCGTCGAGGGGCGGCACCGCGATCGTGGTGGCAATGCCGGCGGCTGGGACGGGAGGCTCAACCGCGGCTGTCGGTTCAACGGGGAGCGGGGGTTCAACGGATGGGTCGGCTGTGGCCGGGCTGGCGGCTGGCGCCGGTTCCGGGCTGGAGAATGCCGGTTCCCAGGGCGGTGTCGGCGTTGGCGGCGACCACGGGGCCGCTGGCTCGGGCACCGCCTCCGCCCGGGCCTCACTGTCCCGGGGCTCGCCGTCCAGTGGTTCTGTCACGGCCCCGGCCTCGGTCGTGCTCACAGAGCTGTCCCAGGAGGCGCTGGCCGTGGCGTCAGCCGGGGCTTGCTGCCAGGAGCCCTCAGAGCGTGTTCCAGAGGTCTCCCAGGGGGCGTCGCCCGCCGTGCTGTCGACCGTCCCTTCCGCACCGGCATGGGCGGCGACGTCGTCGGAGTGGCTGGCGGCGACATCGCCGGAGTGACTGGCGGCGACATCGCCGGAGGGGCGGGGGGCGGCGTCGACGGCAGCGTTCTCGCCGGGGGCGAAATCCGGTGAAAGGGGGGTCTCGGCCATGGGGACGGGTTGGGCTGGGCGGAGCTTACGGCCGTTTGCCCGGCAGCGTCCCGGAGCCGCTGACACCGCCTCAGGTTTCCAGGGGGATCAGGCCGGGCCGCTGGGACAGCGGTTGCAGCGGCAGCCGCAGCGGGAAACGATCGTCGATCAGGCGCTGCACCAGTTCAGCGGCCATGGCCGCCGCCAGCCGCGGGCTGTGGGCCGGCGCCGCCGGGATCAGGCGGCCGTCCACCTGGATGCGTCCCGCCTTGAGGTCGCTGTACGGAACCCCGCCGAAGCTGGGCTTGAGCCGCCTTGGAACCGAGATGTCGAGCACCGGTGCCTCGAGGTCCGCGTCGCTGGCGGCGGCCTGGCGGGCGATGCTGCCGTTGAGCAGGGGCACGGGCGCGGCGATCGCCACCAGCAGGGCACTGCCATGGCCCTCGAAATAGGCCGCCCGCAGCCAGCGGGGATCGAGCTCCTGCAGATCCACGCTCACCGCCGCCACAGCTCCCGGGGAGCGCGCATGGCCACTGGCCAGGCGCCTGGGCCGGGGTTGGTGGGAGCTGCCGCTGCCGACCACCCAGCCGATGGCGCCGCCCACCAGCACCGGCGAGCCCGGCCCCAGCAGGCTCAGGCCGGGCATCACCAGACCGATGCTGTCGGCGCCAGCGCAGGTGTACAGGGCGTTGGCCCAGGGGCCCAGCAGGGGGCCGTAGGGGCTGCGGATCAGGCCTTCGGCGCTGCTCACCGCCACCAGGCCGTTTTCGCCGATCGCCCGGTGCAGCAGCAGCCGGCCCATGCCGATCTGCTCCAGGGCGATGCGGGTGTTGAGTTCGCGGCGGGGCTGCAGTGGCGTGACCTCGCCGGCGGCGCTCAGTTCGACGCTCTCCCCGGCCAGCAGGGCGGCCAGCACCTGGGCGCCGCCGTGTCGCTGGCCATCGGAGCGAGCCCCGGCGATCGGCAGCACCAGATCGCTGCCGGCGCCGCCGGCCAGGCCGGCCACGCCGTCGAGCTGGGGATCCCGCAGCCGGATCGGTGGGTCGGTGGCACCAAGGCTGAGATGCAGGCTGGCCTGATCGCTGAACTCGGCGTTGGCCGCCACCACCACATCGGTCTGCGCGTAGGCCTGGCTGAGGCCCTGCTGCCGCACCAATTGCTGAAAATCGGCGGCGATCAGCACCCGCAACTGGCCGTCCCGCTGCCGCTGCTGCAGCTCCGCCTCGCTGCGCGGGGCCAGTGAGGCGCCCGTATCCCCCCTCATCGGATCCATCCTGCGGCCGATTGAGCCTGTTGTAGAGGCCTTAGGTAGACTGCACCCTGCTTCAGGCGGTCATGCATGGCGGATCCCACCGGACCCACTGGCTCTTCAGACGAACCAAAAGGACCTGGTGAATCCGACGGACGGATCATCCTCACAGACCTCCGTAACGAGATGTCGCGCTCCTATCTGGAGTATGCGATGAGCGTGATCGTGGGTCGGGCCCTGCCCGATGCCCGCGATGGTCTCAAGCCGGTGCATCGGCGCATCCTCTACGCGATGTATGAGCTGGGCCTCACCAGCGACAGGCCCTACCGCAAGTGCGCCCGTGTGGTGGGTGAGGTGCTCGGTAAGTACCACCCCCACGGCGACACGGCGGTGTACGACGCCCTGGTGCGCATGGCCCAGGACTTCTCGATGCGCATGCCCCTGGTCGATGGCCACGGCAACTTCGGCTCGGTCGACAACGATCCACCGGCGGCGATGCGGTACACCGAATCGCGCCTGCAGGCCCTCACCACCGACAGCCTGCTGGAGGACATCGAGAGCGAAACGGTCGATTTCATCGACAACTTCGACGGTTCCCAGCAGGAACCCACCGTGATGCCGGCGCGGATTCCGCAGCTGCTGCTCAACGGCTCCACCGGCATCGCCGTGGGGATGGCCACCAACATCCCCCCCCACAACCTCACCGAGCTGATCGATGGCCTGCTGGCCCTGATCGCCGACCCCGAGCTCGACGATCGGCTGCTGACTTCGATCATTCCAGGGCCCGACTTCCCCACCGGCGGCCAGATCCTCGGCCGGCGCGGCATCCGTGAGATGTATGCCAGCGGCCGCGGCTCGGTGACGATGCGGGGCGTCGCCAACATCGAGACGGTTGAGGCCAAGGGCCGGCCCGATCGCGATGCGGTGATCATCACCGAACTCCCTTATCAGACCAACAAGGCGGCCCTGATCGAGCGCATCGCCGACATGGTCAACGACAAGAAGCTCGATGGCATCGCCGACATCCGCGACGAGAGCGATCGCGATGGCATGCGCATCGTCATTGAATTGCGCCGGGACGCCTACCCCCAGGTGGTGCTCAATAACCTGTTCAAGCTCACGCCTCTGCAGAGCAATTTCAGCGCCTACATGCTGGCGTTGGTGAACGGGGAGCCGATCGTGCTCACCCTGCGCCGCATGTTGGAGGTGTTCCTCGACTTCCGGGTCGAGACGATCGAGCGCCGCACCCGCTATCTGCTGCGCAAAGCCGAAGAGCGCGACCACATCCTGCTCGGTCTGCTGATCGCCCTCGACAATCTCGACGCGATCATTGTGCTGATCCGGGCCGCCGCCGATACGGCCACGGCCCGGCGGGGGCTGGTGGAGCAGTTCGGCCTCAGCGATCTTCAGGCCGACGCCATCCTGCAGATGCAGCTGCGGCGGCTCACCGCTCTGGAGGCCGACAAAATCCGGCTCGAGCACGACGATCTGCAGGCCAAGATCACCGATTACAAGGACATCCTGGCTCGCCGCGAGCGGGTGTTTGCCCTGATCGTCGAGGAGCTGCAGACGCTGCGCAGCCGCTATGACTCCCCCCGCCGCACCGAGATTCTCGATCTCGAAGGCGGCCTCGAAGACATCGATCTGATCGCCAATGAGCGCTCGGTGGTGATGCTCACCGAGAACGGCTATCTGAAGCGGATGCCGGTGAATGAGTTCGAGGCCACCAGCCGCGGTACCCGCGGCAAGGCCGGCACCAAGAGCCAGGGCGAAGAGGCGGTGAAGCTGTTCATCAGCTGCAACGATCACGATGCCCTGCTGCTCTTCTCCGATCGCGGTGTTGTCTATTCGCTGCCGGCCTATCGGGTGCCGATGTGCAGCCGGGCCGCCAAGGGCACGCCGATCGTGCAGCTGCTGCCGATCCCGCGCGAGGAGGCGATCACGTCGCTGTTGTCCGTGAGTGCCTTCGAAGACGACGTGCAACTGGTGATGCTCACCAGCGGCGGCTATGTGAAGCGCACGCGCCTTTCGGCCTTCAGCAACATCCGCTCCAATGGTCTGATCGCCATCTCGCTGGAAGACGGCGATGATCTGCGCTGGGTAAGGCTCGCTCTGCCCGGCGACAGTGTGCTGATCGGCTCGCTCAAGGGCATGACGATCCACTTCCGTCTCAGCGATGAGGAGCTGCGGCCCCTGGGACGCACCGCCCGGGGGGTGCGTGCCATGAACCTGCGTGAAGCGGACCAGCTGGTCAGCATGGATGTGTTGCCGGCGGAGCTCGCCGATCGGGTGGCCAGTTCCGAACAGGCTGAGGAAGAGGGCGAAGCCGGCGATGGGGCCGAGGAGATCGTCACCGCCAGCGAGGGCCCCTGGGTGCTGGTGGCCAGTGCCAGCGGCCTGGGCAAGCGGGTGCCGGTGGACCAGTTCCGCCTGCAGAAGCGGGCCGGCATGGGCTTGCGGGCGATCAAGTTCCGCCGCGAGGGCGACGTGCTGGTGGGACTCAAGGTGCTGGGGGCCGGGGAGGAGCTGCTGCTGGTGAGCGAGCGGGGTGTGATCGTGCGCATGAAGGCCGACGCCATTCCGCAGCAATCGCGGGCGGCCACCGGTGTGCGCCTGCAGCGCCTCGATGCCGGTGATCGCCTCAGCGAGGTGGTGCTGGTGCCCCCGGCTGCGGAGGAGGACGACACCGAAGCGCTCACCGCCGCCGGCACGAGTGCCGCCGCGACAACCGTCGCCGCCACCACGGCCGCCGGGGCCCCCGCCGCTGGCCCCCTCGCCATCGAGGCAACTGCTGCTGAAGAGGCCACTGCTGCCGAGGAGGCGATTCCCGCCGACAGCACGACCGCCGAACTCGCTGCCGCCGTTGAAAGCCCCGCCGCTGACTCCGCCGGCCCGGAAGCAGAGGGCGATGACCTCCCTGGCAGCGAGGCCTAGGAGGGCTGGCCGGGGATCCGGCCCGGGGCAAGCCGGCAGCAACGCTTGAACGGGCAGACGACCGAGGCGGGGGCCTGCATGACCTGAAGCTCAGCTGGCGCTGGTCCTCAGCTGGGCGGCCTGGTGGCGCTGGAAACGGGCAATCTCAAGCTCCAGCACGGCTTCATTGATGCCGAGGGCCCGGGCGATGCCTCGCAACTGCTCATCTTCTTCGGGTTCGATGATGCCGTCGGCACAGGCCACCCGGAAGGCGGCTTCGAGAATCAGTTCGCGGCCATTGTCATCGAGCTGGGCTTGTTCGGTGGCGAGCCGTTGCAGCAATTGCTCGAATGGGCCCGAGTTGCCTTCGGTTTCGATCAGATTCTGGAGGTTCTGGGCCATGGCGAAGAGCTCCCCCTGCTGGGGCTGGTGACCCATGATCTCGCTGTAGGTTTCGGCCATGGTCACGATTTCGGGATCCTCGATTTCGCCGTCCGCCAGGGTGATGGCGATCATGCAATCCAGCAGCAGATCACGAACTTTGATGGCATAGCGATCGCCATGGGACACGGCCCAGCGCAGATCGCTGAGATCCCGTTGTTTGCGGTTGTGCTGAGAGGCGCGGGGATCGCGTTTGCACCCCGTCCGTCCCCCCGAAAGGCTGTCATAGATGTGGAAGGTGAACAGCTCCACCAGCTGCCGGCAGAAGGCCACACCGCGCACCGAATTGCCGTAGGAGTCGAGCCGCGGTGAGAAGGTGGCGAATCCCATCAGGTTGGGCACCACCGTCATCACGGCACCGGCCACTCCTGATTTGGCCGGCAGGCCCACTTCAAGGGTGAACACACCGGCACTGTCATACATGCCGGCTGCCTGCATCACCGAAAGGGTTTTCTTCACCACATCGGTGGACAGCACCTGCTGGCTGGTGATCGGGCAGACGCCGCCATTGGCCAGGGTGGCCGCAGCCACCGAGAGCATCGAGGCGGTCATCTCGATGCTGCAACAGGAGAGGTAGAGATCGAGCATCTTGTGCAGATCCACGTCCCGCGGCAGACCCTTGCCGCCCCGGAGCAGGTAGGCGATGGCGTAGTTGTTGTCGGCCGTGGCCTTTTCGGAGAGCATGGTCTCCTCGCTGAAGCGCACCGGGGCCACGGCCCCGCAGAGGCCGGACCACAGCTCCATGATTTCGCTGGTGATCTCGCGGGCGTCCTTGTCGGGCCAGCTGGAGGCCACGACGCCGGCGGTCATGATGGCGCCGGCGTTGACGCAGGGATTGAACGGGCGCGAGTCCGGCAATAGATCGAGGGAGTTGAAGGGACGTCCTGATGGTTCAACACCAACGAACTGATGCACATAGTCGGTCCCCTCCTGTTCGATAGCAAAGGCATAGGTGATCGGTTTCGATACGGATTGGATCGAGTGGTAGACGTTCACATCGCCAATCTCAAGGCGTTGGCCATCGACGGAGCAGAGGGCTACCCCCCACTTGTTGGGATCGGCATCGCGCAGGATCGGGATGTAGCTGGCATTGTTGCCACTGCAGTCTTTGGCGACACGCATAAACACCGATTCGATGTCGCTGCAGAACTCCTGCCAGTCGGGAATCACCAGCTCACGCTTGAAAATCCGGTTCAGCATCAGCAGTTCGGCGCCGACCAGCTCAGCGAAGGCTTCGAAGCTGATCGGACTCTCCCCCAGGGCCTGGAGGCGCTCCATGGTGGTGCGCAGGCGGAAATCGTTGAGCTGAATGCCGCTGCCGAGAATGTGATCGTGAATCCTGGCGGCGCTGGTGGTGCTGCTGCTGCTGCTGGTGCCACTGCTGCCGGTGCCATTGCTGTCGGTGCCATTGCTGTCGGCGACGACGGCAAACATCTTCAGCAACCGGTCCATGCTCTGTTCGTGAAGCTGGTTGTCAAGAGCCTAGGGGCGTGGTGCCCATGGGATGCCAGGCCCGCTTGTCGATGGCCCAGCCAGGCTCCCGGATTGATGGCGGCTCAGCAGATTCATCGCGTTCCACCTGAACCTGATCCCTTGATCTCGCCGGGAACATCCTGAGACGATCTCGTGCCGGAAGGCGCCACAGCTTGGCGGTTGACTGGCGGTTTCGATGACATGCCCGACGTTTTTTTCTGGTCTGGGTGCGGCCCGTCTGCCCGCCGCTGAGATTCGGTTCTTCATGCCCGCCGGGGATGGGCCTGACGCTTCAGGTTGAGGGCGACGCAGGCGTGTTGTGTGGATCGCTCAGAGCCGACGGCTGCGGCGCGCTCATGGTGGTTCGATGCAGCTCCGCCCTTGCCGCTGGTTGGCCGTGGACTCGAATGCGGCCGTGCGGTCGGGGGACTGAACGGATCGATCCTCGCCGGCATTTAGCCTGCCTCTAGCCCTGATCACAGCGTCCCCTGTCGCCGATCGTTTCCCGGAATTCCACGTCAGTCGCTGCTGCGGCATCCCCTAGCCCGTCGGTGGCTGGAGACGTGCTGGTGATCGGATCCGGACCGGCTGCCCTGGCGATCGCCGCCGCCCTCGGTGAGCAGCGGCTCGACGTGATCGCCCTGGCGCCGGCGGATCCGGCCGCGGCCTGGCCCAACACCTACGGCATCTGGGGGCCGGAGGTCGATGCCCTTGGCCTCGGCCATCTGCTGGCCCATCGCTGGTCCAATTGCGTCAGCTGGTTCGGTGCTGAACCCAGCCGACATGGGCACGACTACGGCCTGTTCGACAAGACCGCCCTGCAGCAGCACTGGTTGCAGGCCTGCGCGGCGGCTGGCGTCCGCTGGCAGCGGGGGCTGGCGGTGGCGATCGCCCATGACGACGACGGCTCATCGGTGACCACCGCCGCTGGCGACGTGCTGCGGGCCCGCCTGGTGATCGATGCCAGCGGCCATCAGCCGGTGTTTGTTGAGCGTCCCGACGACGGTCCGGTGGCCGGACAGGCCGCCTACGGGATCGTCGGCCGGTTCAGCGCGCCGCCGATCGAGACCGATCAGTTCGTGCTGATGGACTATCGCAGCGACCATCTCAACGCCCAGGAACGAGGCAGCGAACCGCCCACCTTTCTCTATGCCATGGATCTGGGCGAGGGGCGTTTCTTTGTCGAAGAGACCTCCCTGGCCCTGGCCCCGCCCGTGCCCTACGCCACGCTGCGCCAGCGCCTGGAGCGGCGATTGGCCCATCGCGGTGTCACCGTGACCGAGGTGGAGCACGAGGAGTTCTGCCTGTTCCCGATGAATCCGGCCCTGCCGGATCCGGCCCAGCGCCTGATCGGTTTCGGTGGCTCCGCCTCGATGGTGCACCCGGCTTCGGGCTATCTGGTGGGCGCCCTGTTGCGCCGCGCTCCCGAGCTGGCGGCGGCCATCGCCCAGGCCCTGGCCGAGCAGCGCCGCACTGAGGGCAAGGCTGCGGCGATTGCGGCGGCGGCCTGGCTGGCCCTCTGGCCGGCGCCCCTGCGCCGCAAGCATGCGCTCTATCGCTTCGGTCTTGAGAAGCTGATGCGCTTTGAAGAGATCCAGCTGCGGCAGTTCTTCGCCAGCTTCTTCGCTCTGCCGGATCCGCTCTGGTATGGCTTTCTCGCCAACAGCCTCAGCGTCCCGGAGCTGGTGGGCGCGATGTTGCGCCTGTTCGCCACCGCCCCCTTCGAGGTGCGCTGGGGCCTGATGCAGCCGCGGGATCGGGAGCTGGCCCTGCTGGTTCGCTTTCTGGCCGGGAGCTGAAGCTCGCTGGAGCCAGGGGGCCGTTCCCTGAGCTTCAGCGCTTCGCCCTCCTCTGCGACCAGGGCCGGGAACTCCGCCTGGCACAGCTCCTCGCTACGGTTCGGCTGGTCCGTCATGAGCCTGCGGGATGTCCACGCTCCCCTCCGGCCGCGAATCGACCCGCAGCCAGTTGCTGACGCAGTTGCGCTCGCCCCGACCCGGCCACCGGGCCACCGCAGCCGGCGAGCGGGTGCGGCAGCTGATTGAACAGCTCGAACTGGAGCAACCCGCCGACCTGGTTCGCGATCAGGCGCTGTTGCGCGGCGTCTGGGAGTTGCGCTGGAGCAGCAGCTCGCTGCCCTACCTGGCGGTGGCGGCCTGGCTGGAGAATCTGCAGCTGCTCGATCCGGCCAACGGCCGGGGCATGAACCTGTTGCGGCTGGCCGGCCCCCTCGGCCCTGTGGCCGGCATCGCCGTGCAGGCGGCGATCGCGATCGAGCCCGTGGCCGCTGCTGCCGCTGAGCCGGCGCCGCCCGCCCAGCGGGTGAGTGTGCGCTTCCAGCGGGGCGGCTGGCTGGGGCCCCGGATCGGCCCGAACCGCCTGCAACTGCTGCGGCAGGTGAAGCAGAGCTTCCCCGCCTGGCTCGACATCACCGTGGTGGATGAGCAGATCCGCGTCTGCCGCGGCAATGCCGGCACCCTGTTCGTGCTGCTGCGCCGCCCTGATCTCAGCCTGGAGAGCCTGATGGACTGAGGCGGCCCACCGGCAGGCGCGGGCTCAGAGGCCAGCGCCCCCGCCCAGAGCCGGCCTGGGCCGTGGAAGCCTGCTGGCCACTGCCCTGCTGACTACTGCCCTGCAGGCACTGGCGCTGGATGAAGGGGCTGGTCATCGCCCGCAGCAGGGCGCTGTAGTCGAGACCGAAGCGCAGCTCGTCGCCCACCGCCAGGGGACGGTCAGCCTCGATCACCAGGTGATCACTGCTGGCTCCCACCACCTTGATCCCCGCCGGCGGCATCAGCCCGGCGGGATCCACATCCTGAATCCCCAGGGCCAGCAGCGCCCGTTGCCGCAGCCCCGGTTGTCGCTGCCCCGGTTGCCGCTGCGGTGACGCTGTCACGGGCGCAAAGCTGGTGCGGCCGCGCTGGCCCCAGGGCTGGCAGGGTTTGTCCTTGGCCTCGATGATTTCCGCCACCAGGCAGAAGGCGTCGGTGTGCAGGCCGCTCAGGGCGCTGCGGGTCAGGGGTTCGCGGCCCAGCAGCAGCGCCTCGCCCAGGCGCAGATGGTTGATGCGGCCGGGGGGATGGCCGGCGGCAAGCCAGGGCAGATTGCTCGAGTTACCCCCCGACACCAGCTCCAGGCGCAGGGCGAAGCGTCGCTCCAGGGCGTTGGCCAGAGCCGAGAGTTCCGCCATGTTGCGGGGATCGGCGGCGATGCCGTGCTGGCAGCCCAGGTTGGTGCCGATGCCCAGGAGCCGCAGGCCGGGCTGCTCCAGGGTCAGCTGGGCCACGGCCTCCAGGTCGGCCGGCAGGATCCCTTCGCGCAGATCCCCCAGTTCCACCATCAGCAGCACGCCATGGCGGCGACCCTGGTCCAGGGCCGCCGCCGCCAGCGCCCGCAACACCACCGGCTCGCTGTTGCAGCTGCTGCTGGCATGGGCCACGACGCGCTGCACCTGGCTGAGCATGGGCGAGCGGATCAGCAGCATCGGCGTGCTGATGCCGGCGGCGATCAGGGCCTCGATCGTTTCGATCCGGGGTTCGCCGATCGAGGCGATGCCGGCCGCGGCCCAGGTGCGCACGATCTCCGGCAGGCCGAGGCTGGCCTTGCTCACCCCCGTGATCGCGATGCCGTGGGCGGCCAGCTGTCGCTTCAGGCTGCAGGCATTGTGGTGCAGGTGATCGAGGCGAATCTCCAGCCTGGGGGCGCTCAACCAGCTGCCGCCAGGGCCGTCGCCAGGGCCGGGAAGGCCCGCAGCACCATCTGCACCAGGCGCTCCGGCGGACGCTTCAGGGCATCGGTGACGGGGATGGCCAGCTCGGCTTCATAGATGGCGATGGCGGTGGTGATCGCCGCGTCGTCCATCTCCTCGTGGTTGAGGGTGAGGCCGATCACCCGGGTGGCGGCGAAGGCCTCGATCAGGCGGATTTCACTGGCCGGGGTGGGCATGGCCACGTGGCTGAAATCACTGAGCCACTGGCGCCTTGGGGCGTGCTGCAGGATCACCGCCTGGGGCTGGCAGCCCCGCAGGATGAAGGCGGAGGAGAGGTAGGCCGGATGGCTGAGGGCCCCCTGGCCTTCGATCACGATCACCTGGGGCTGCTCCTGCTGCCAGGCCTGGACCACCGCCGCCTCCACTTCGCCGGAGCAGAACTGGGAGGGGATGGCGTCGAGGGCGATGCCATGGCGGCCGCCCTGCATCAGGCCGGTCTGGCCCGTGTTGACCAGCACGGCCCGGATGCCGGCCTGGTTGAGGGCCTGGACCAGGCGGGTGGCGGTGGTGCGTTTGCCGATGGCCCCATCGGTGCCGAGCACGGCGATGCGCGGACAGGCCACCGTGGCGATGGCGCCGCTGAACAGGCGCAGATCCTTGAGCGCCGGCACCCGGCGCACATCCCGGATCGTCACCTGATGGCGGCTGGCGGCGGCGGCGAACTCCGGGTCATCGTTGAGGAATTCACGCAGCCCCTGGACCAGATCCAGGCCGGCGGCCATCGCCTGCAGCAACACCTGCCGCTCCGGCGGGCTCATCAGTCCGGTGGCCGGTGCCATGCCGTAGATCAACAGCTGGGGGCGCTCCCCCGCCAGGGCCAGGGCGGCCTCCAGATCCCGGACGATCGGAATGCCGTTGGCCACCCCGTCGAGCACCAGGCCGGCATCCAGGCCGGCGCAGTGGCTGTCGATGACGGCGGCGATGCGATAGGCCTCGCAATGGCGCACCAGCCCATGGGCGGTTTTGCCATCGAGATGGTTGAACTGGCCCTCGCAGTAGATCAGGGCGGTCGGAACCGGCCTGGTGGCTGGGGCCGGCCCACGCAGGAGCTGGGGCAGGCCGGGAGCCTGGATTGACAATGCCAAAAGGAGCGGTGCCTCGCGGGACGCTCAGAGAGGTCGGCCGAATGGCCTGCCGGGTGCCTTGCCCGGCGGGGGGTCCAGACGTCCCCGCCAAGAGGGGGGTGGATCATCTCATCCTAGGCCCGCTGTCTCGTCGTCTCCGTCCTCTTCGGGCGGCCAGGCGATCGAAACGACGACGGGTGCATGGTCGCTGGGCTGGAGATTGCCGCGCTGATCCTTGTGGATCACACAGCCAGTGGCCAGCTCCTGCAGCACTTCATCGAGATAGATGTGGTCGATGCGCCAGCCGCGGCCGGTGTCCCAGGCGCCACTGCGGTAATCCCACCAGCTCCAGTGGCCGCTGTCGGCTTCGAACATGCGAAAGCCATCCACCAGCCGCTCCCCCAGGGCCAGGCGCAGGGCGGCCCGTTCCGGCTCGCTGGCCATGATGCCGCCGCTGAGACGCTCGGGGTCGTGGATGTCGCGGGCCTCCAGGGCGATGTTGAAGTCGCCCAGCATCAGCAGCGGCTCCCCCTGCTGCTCCTGCACCGCCAGATAGCGCTGCAGGCAGGCGAGCCAGGCGAGCTTGTAGCCGTACTTGTCACTCGTCAGCGACGAGCCGTTGGGCACATACAGATCAAGCACCCGCAACCCGTCGATGCGGGCGCTGATCACCCGTTTCTGTTCGCTGAGGCTGCAGGCCTCAGGGTCATCGCTGAGCAGGGCCTCAAAGCCGATCTGCACGTCTTCGATCGGCAGGCGGCTGAGGATCGCCACGCCGTTGTAAGCCTTCTGGCCGCTGATGGCGCAGTTGTAGCCGAGGGCTTCAAAGGCGCCGTGGGGGAAGAGCTCATCGCTCACCTTGGTTTCCTGCAGGCAGAGCACCTCCGGTTGCTGCACCGCCAGCCAGGCCGTCACCTGCTCGAGCCTGGTGCGCACCGAGTTGACGTTCCAGGTGGCAATCCGCATGGGGCTCGCTTGGGGGTTTCGGCCCAGGTCTCCTAACATCAGTATCTCGATCGTGAGCCTGCAACGGCATGCCGCCCATGGCCAGCAAGTGCTTCCATCTGATGCCCAGCTCCGGCCAGCCCAGTCTGCGGCAGCCTCTGGCCTGGCTTGGGGCCGTGCTGCTGCTGGCTGCGGCCGGCGCTCCGGTGCGGGCCCAGCAGGCGGGCTACGGCCAGACCCTGGGCACCACGCCGATGGAACGTCAGGTGTATGACGGCACGGGCAAACCCGGCGGCGGATCGATTCTCGATTCCACCAATCCGATCGATCTGCTGAACAAGCTGCGGCGCGGCTCGGCGATGGATGACGCCACTCCCCCCAGCTCGGCGATCGATCAGGCCCTCAAGGATCTGGACGCCCAGTCGGCGCCTGCTCCCGGGGTTTCGGCGGTGTCGTCCCAGGTGAAGGCGCCCTGAGCGGCTCCATGCCCCAGCTGGCGGCCAGCTTGTCCAGAACCGCATCCGCCCCGACGGGATCGGCGCTGCGCTGGCGAGCCGCCGCCAGGGCCTCCTGGGCGGCCTGGGTCTGACCCAGCTGGTGGCGCAGCAAGGCGAGTCCCAGCAGGGGACGCTGATCGTCCGGGAACCGCGAGGCCAGTTGGCTGTAGGTGGCCTGGGCCTGGAGATTCTGCCCGCGCCGCTGTTGCAGCTCAGCCAGCAGCAATCCCAGGCCCATCGCCTCTGGTTTGCTTTCCGCTTTGCTGGCGCTTCGGTAGGCCTTGCTTACCTCCGCTTCGGCCTCGCTGCCGTGACCCTGCTCCAGCTTCAACAGGGTCATCAGCTGCAGGGCCTCCACCTGGTCCGGTTTGCGGCTCAGGATCATGCGCAGTTCCCGCTCGGCGCCGACGGGATCGTGCTGATCGCGCCGCAGTTCCGCCAGCATCAGCCGCAGCGACCAGCGCTCCGGTTCCCGATCGGCCAGTGGCTCCAGCAGGGCGATGGCGTCGTCCTTGCGATTGAGGGCAATCAGCAACTCCAGCAGCCGCTGCTTCTCGATGGCGCTGGCCTGCTGGTGATCGAGCCGCAGGCGCAGCCGGCTCGCCTCGGCGAGCAACTCTCCCGTGTGGGCATCGCTGCCGAGCCGCCGTTGCTGGTGTTGTCCCAGCCACCAGCCTCCGGCTGCGGCCAGCAGCAGCACGGCGCCAGCAAGGCTGGACCAGAGACCAAGGCGACTGAGGTGGCGACTGAGGTGGCGGCTGCGGTCGGGCGTCGCCATCGGCGAACAAGGCGAGGGATGGAGAGGCCTGGGCCGGCCGGAGGCTACCGCCGCCTCTGGCTACATTGTCCCGGCGGCGGTAGCCGTCCCCGCTTGACGGCGGGGTCCACCACAGCGATGACATGCGCCAGCACCCCATCTCCCCGGTCACCGAACCGACGCAGTACCGGGCCATCGGTGTTGTCCGTGGTCAGTACGTTCCGGCCGATGCCGAGCAGCTCACCCGGGGCGTGATCCGCACCGCCGATGGCAGTGAAATCGAAGCGGTGGTGCTCGGACGCCTGCTGACGCTGATGCGTCGCCATCTCGACCTGGCTGAGCCCCATCTCTGGGTGGTCTACCCCCGCACCCGGGAGGAGAACCACCTGCATCTGCAGATGGTGGGGGTGTGGGAGCCCAGCACCCTGGCCCAGGAGGGCCAGGCCGGGGCCGCTGGCGGGGAAGAGCCCGACGCTGTTGTGGCGGCGGAGAGCCTGGTTGAGAGCGGCAGCAATGCTGAGGCTGACCCCGGTGTTCAGCCAGGCAGCGTTGACCCGGAGCGTTCTGTGGCTGCCGGCAGCAGGGCCGAGACCGAAGCGATGGTGGCAGCCGGCAGCGCCGAGGCCAGCGAGCCAGAAGCAGCCACGGCAGTCACCGGCGGCGATGCCGTCAGTGGTGATGCCGTCAGCGGTGATGCCCTGCCCGAGGGTGACGACTACTTCTCCGTGCGCGGCGAGCTGATCTACACCCGGCCGGAAACGGGCGATCTGGTGATCAAGGTGCGTCAGCAACCCCGGCCGGATGGCTCGCGGCCGGTGCCGTTCAAGCTGCAGCTCAAGGGTGAGATTCCCCTGGAGCACCTGCGCCACTTCGTCTCCCTCGACCTGCGGCGCCTGGGTCAGCAGCTGACGCTGGAGGCCCTGGAGGTGCTCGAGCCAGTCACCCAGCGCGGCAATCGCGGCGGCAAGGGCCGAAGGGGTGGCGAGCGCGGCGGCGGTGCTGAACGGGTTGGTGGTGGCGACAAGAGGGGCGGTGCTGCCCGGCCGCGGCCGCCGGAGTCCGGCCCTTCCCGGCCCGCGGCCCACGGCAAGGCGATCAGCCGGCCCGGTCGCTGAGATGGCCCCAGCCTCCGCCGGAGTGGCGGTACTGATCATCAGCCTGCTGGCGGTGGCCGGCCCGCCCCTGGGGCTCTCGCCCTGGCTGATCACCCTGGGCGCGGCCCTGGCGCTGGGATCGTTGACGCTGGATGCGGCCCGTTTCGGCGGCCGCGGCGGCCATCTGTTGGCCGAAGCGTTGCCCGGCGGCCAGGAGCGGTTGCGGCGCATCGCCATTCACGAAGCCGGCCACGCCCTGGCGGCGGCGGCCGATGGCCTGGTGGTGCGCCAGGTGCTGGTGGGCAGCCTGGCCTGTCTGCGGGCCGGGCTGGGCAGCAGTGGCAGCACGGAGTTCGAGCCGCCGGCCAGCGCCAAACTGCCCCTGGAGGAGCTGCGGCGCTGGAGCCGGGTGCTCCAGGCCGGCAGCGTCGCCGAGACGATCTGCTTCGACGAGCGCGCCGTCGGCGGCAGTGATGACCGGGCCCTGCTGGGCCGGCTCTGGGGCCTCTCCGGTCACGATGTCGACACGGCCCAGCGGGAGCAGCGGCGGGCGCGACGCGAGGTGGAGCAATGGCTGCGCGGCCAACGCCAGGAGCTGGAGTTGCAGGCGGCCCGCCTGGTCGAGCAGGCCCCACGGCTGGGGCACCCCAGCCGCGTCGAGCCCCTGTCGGCGGCATGACCCTCGCCCTGATCGACTGCCCCACCGGCCTGGCGGGCAACATGTTGCTGGCGGCCCTGCTGGATCTGGGGCTGCCCGAGGCCGTGATTCACGCCCCCCTCGAGGCCCTGGGGTTGGCGGGGCTCTATCGCCTTGAGCTCCAGGAGGGCCGCAGCGCCGGCCTGCGGGGGCTGCAGCTGACGGTGGTGCCGCTGGAGGCCCAGCCGCGCCATCGCGCCTGGGGGGAGCTGCGGCGTCAGCTGAACGCGGCGCCGCTGGCGGAACCGCTGCGCCGCCAGGTGCTGGCGGTGTTCTCGCTGCTGGCGGCGGCGGAGGCGGCGGTTCACGGCCGGCCGGCCGATCAGGTGCATTTTCATGAGGTCGGCGCCATCGATGCCCTGGTGGACATCGTCGGCGTCTGCGCCGGCCTGCTGCACTTCGGCATTGAGCAGCTGGTCTGCACGGTGCCGCCAGCGGGCCATGGCCGCGTGCTCACGGCCCATGGCTCCCTGCCGTTGCCGGCGCCGGCGGTGCTCGAGATCGCCCGGCTGCGAGCAATTCCCCTGGCCAGTAGTGAGGGTTTCCCGGCCGCCGAACTCACCACCCCGACCGGACTGGCCCTGATGGCCTGCTGGGCCGAGCGCTTCGGGCCGGCGCCGGCGGCCCTGCCAATCCAGGTGGGGGTGGGGCTGGGCAGCCACCGACTCGATCGGCCCAACCTGCTGCGACTGATCCTGGCCCAGCCCCTGGAGCCGGCTGCGGCGGCATTGGCGAGCGGTGGCTCTGAAGCCGCCGAACGCCTGGAGACGGTGGTGCAGCAGCAGGCCCAGATCGATGACGCCACCCCCGAGGATCTGGCTTTCCTGGCGGAGAGCCTGCGCCAGGCGGGGGCCCTGGAGGTGTTCAGCCAGGCGATCGCCATGAAGAAAGGACGCCACGGTTTCCTGCTCACCGCCGTGGTGGCGCCCGATCGGGCGGCCGCCCTGCGCCAGGTGTGGTGGCGCCACAGTTCGACCCTCGGGCTGCGGGAACTGCAGCAGCCCCGTTGGTCTCTGGTGCGTCAGAGCCTGGAGCTGGCCACGCCGCTGGGGCCGCTGCGGCTGAAGCGGGCGCTGCTGCCGGGTGGTGGGGAGCGCTTCAAGCCCGAACACGACGATCTGGTGGCCCTGGCCCGCCGGCACAATCTCTCGCTGGCGCAGGTCCGCCGCGATGTCGAAGCGGCCATCCAGGCGCCGTCACCGCAGGATCGCCGCCGGCCAGAGCAGCCGCTGCAACAGCAAGGGCTGGCGGCTCAGACGCCTCAGGATCCGGTGCCGGTCGCTGCGGCGATGCCGGAGCAGCTCCAAACGAAGCAGCTCCGACCGGATCAGCCGGCAATGGATCAGCCAACTAGGGATCAGACGGTGCCTGAACAGGTGAAACAAGATCTGGCGGGGCGGGATTCGGCAAGGAAGAATCAGGCGAGGCCAGAGCCGGCAGGGGAGGATCGGAGCGTGGGCAACCGACCATGAACAAGCTGATGGCGCAGCTGCGCCAGCTCCGGGCCGCTCGGGCTGCGGCCCTGTCCGCCCGGCTGGGCCGCCTGCAGGAGCGCTTCTCCAGAGCCGGCGCTGGGCTTCGCCTGCCTCGCCGCTCAGGCCCCGCCCCCGGCCAGCCTCGCCCCGTTCGCGCCATCGGGCTGGATGCCACCGCCCTGGCGGAGCGCCTCCCCAGCTGGCTGCGCTCACCACAGTGGCCCCGTGGGCTTCGCCTGCCTCCGCTTCCGGGCGGGCTGCGCCGCTGGATCACCTGCCTCAGCCTCGGGTTTGTGCTGGCGGCCCTGCTCAGCCACGGCCATCAGCTGCTGCAGCTCAGCCTCGACATCCAGGGCTGGCTGTGGCTGGTGCTCGGCGTCGGCCTGAATGTGCTGAGCGTGGTGGTGAATGGATTGGCCTGGGGGGGAATCCTGCGCTGGCGCGGCCTGCAGCCCGATTGGCTGGCACTGGTGAGCCTCTATGTGAGCACCAACCTGCGCAAGTTTCTGCCGGGGGGCATCTGGCACCTGACCGCCAGGGTGCAGGCCCTGCGCGGGCCCGAGGCGCCGTTGGATGCTCCCACCGGCACGGCGATGGCCCTGGTGGTCACCTTGCTCGATCCGCTGCTGGCGGCGGTGGCGGCCCTGGCGCTGGTGTCGTTGGGGGGCTGGCAGAACGGACTCGGTCTGTTGACCCTGTTGCCGTTGCTGGTGCTGTTGCCCCGCTGGCTCAATCCCCTGCTGCTGCGGCTGGAACGCCAAAGGGCCGGCCAGCTCGGCCTCAGCGCTGAGCTGGATCAGGAGATCGGTTGCGGCGGCGCCGAGCCGCTGCGGGCCTATCCCTGGCAGCCCCTGCTGGGGCAACTGGCCTTCGTGTTGCTGCGCTTCGCCGGCTTCTACTGCTGCGTCTGGGCTTTTGATCTGCAGGGCAGCCTGGAGCCTGTGGTCTGGCTGTCGGGTTTTGCCCTGGCCTGGACCGTGGGGCTGGTGGTGCCCGGTGCCCCCGGCGGACTCGGGGTGTTCGAGGCGGTGCTGCTGTTGCGGCTGGGGGTGGCCCTGCCGGAGGCCCCGCTGTTGGCGGTGGCCCTCAGCTATCGCCTGATGGTCACCCTGGCCGAGCTGCTGGCGGCTGGCTTGGTCAACCTCGATGACCAGCTGGCGCGCCGCCTGCAGCGAACGGCTGCCCTGCCCCTGCCACCGCCCGATCCTGACAACTCTTCTCAATAGGCTTTACTGTTGAGAAGTTGTGCGGACCTTCTGGTGTCCAACCCCCCCGGGCCCCGCTGCCCCTCCAGCCCCGGCCGGCCGGCTTGATGGAACCCTTGCCGAATGGCCTGCTGAGGGGCCAGCCCGACAGCGTGCTGCAGGGCCAGTCCAACAGCCTGCGGGCCAGCCTGCATGATCGCGGTCACCGGCTCACCCCCCAGCGTCAGCGGGTGCTGGGCCTGTTCGAGGGGCTCGGGGAGGGCCGTCATCTCAGCGCCGAGGAGGTGCATCAGCGGTTGCTGGGGGCCGAGGCCAGGGTGTCGCTGGCCACGGTGTATCGCACCCTGCGGCTGCTGAGCTCGATGGGCCTGCTGCAGGAGCTGGAGCTGCCGGAAGGGGGACGCCGCTTTGAGCTGGCCGGCGATGCCCATCGCGACCACCATCACCTGGTCTGTGTGCGCTGCGGCCGCACCGAAGAATTTGAAAATCCGGCCATCCTGGCCGCCGGTGAGGCGGCGGCCACAGGCCACGGTTTCCGCCTGGTCGAGTGCGTCCTCAACGTCCGCGCCCTCTGCCCGGGTTGTGTCGCGCTGGATGGGGGAGCCAGGGTCAGCCGATGATGGCGGCGTAGGCAATCACGACGGCGTTGACGACGACAAAGCTCGACATGAAGATCGGCAGATAGATTTTGCGATCCATATGCTGGGCGAAGTCTTCACGGCCCGCTTCACAGCGCAGGTAGGCCAGCATCGCCAGCAGACTGCTCGCCAGGATGTAGGCGATCGAGATGATGTGGATCATGTCGGTGAGCGTCACATCCTCCGACTGACCGAGGGTGGCCTCGGCCTGTTGCATGTTGACGATGGCCGCGAACAGGCAGCCCACCAGCAGGCCGGTGCGCCCGCTGACGATGTCGGGTTCGCGCACATCCATCAGGAAGGCCATGCCGGCGATGGTCACGGCCGCATAGACACCGGCACAGAGCTTGAGGAAGCTGGTGATGCGGGCCCGATGCAGGGTGATGTCCAACCGGATGCGGCTGTAGATGCCCTTACTGTCCAGCTTGCTATTGGGTTTGCCGAAGTTTGTGGAGTAGCTGTGCTCCACCTCATTGAGGCTGAAATCGCTGGCAATCCAGTCGCCATCATTGATGGCGGGGTTAAAGCCGGAGTTGCTGTAATCCGGTGTGATCACGAAGTTGGAAACGTCGGATCGGACACTCTCGAACTCAAAGGTGATCGTGTGCCGGTCAAAGGGAAAGTTCTTCGATGACCAGTGATGGAAGAAGGTGCCATCCACCG
The DNA here is from genome assembly GCA_943324725.2 of Bordetella parapertussis. Classification (GTDB taxonomy): domain Bacteria; phylum Cyanobacteriota; class Cyanobacteriia; order PCC-6307; family Cyanobiaceae; genus Cyanobium. The sequence goes on from CALPMR020000014.1 coordinate 22,426, forward strand.
TGCGCTCGGACCAAAAAACCTTGGGGTTGTTCGGGAAATAACCCGATTTATTGCTGACGAGTTGTGTTTTGATCTCGCTGATGGAGATGTCGTTGGCGTTCTGAACGGTGATATCTTCGAGTGGTGAATCCTTGGCTGTCGG